>DMJJ01000094.1:0-5002 GCA_003452185.1 Verrucomicrobiales bacterium
CATGACACCCCTTCCTGGACTCCGGCTTTTCAACCTTCAGGGACGCACAGCGCTGGTCACCGGCGGTTCCAAGGGACTGGGCCATGCCATGGCAGCCGGCCTTGCCTCCGCGGGAGCCGACCTCATGCTCGTGAGCCGACACGGTGCGGAGGCTCGCGAAGCGGCTGAGGCGATCGCCCGGGAGTTTGGCCACAAAGCTTGCGGCTTCCAGGCCGATGTCACCCAACCCGGGGAGGTCGAGACGATGGTGGCGGAAACGATCCGCAGCTTCGGACGGGTCGACATCCTGGTAAACAGCGCCGGGATCAACATTCGCGGCCCCATCGAGACCCTCTCCCCCGACCAGTTCCAGCAGGTCATGGATGTCAACGTTCGCGGCACCTGGCTGGCGTCCCGGGCGGTTGTCCCGGGAATGCGCAAAGCGGGCTGGGGCCGCATCCTCAACCTCTCGAGCGCCCTCGGGATCGTCGGCCTCGCAGGTCGGACCTCCTATTGTGCCAGCAAGGGGGCCGTCGCCCAGATGACCCGTGCACTGGCGATGGAGGTGGCGGCCGACGGCATCACCGTGAACGCCCTCTGTCCAGGGCCGTTCCTGACCGAGATGAACCGTCCGATTGCCGACACCGAGGATGGACGGCGCTTCATCGTCGGGGCAACCGCCCTCAAGCGATGGGGTCGGCTCGAGGAGATCCAAGGCGCCGCCCTCTACCTCGCCAGCGACGCCGGGAGCTACACCACCGGATCGATGCTCGTGGTCGATGGGGGCTGGACGGCGCAGTAGCCGGCCGGAGTCAGGGTGGGGAGAGGGTCGCTGCAGGATGTGGAGTCGGGGACGCGGACTGCTGGGGCTGAAGAAACCGGCCTGAGAAAGCAGAACATTTTCATTCTCGATCCACCCCGAGTCTCCATCCGTCCGCACCTCTGCGCCTCAGCGTCACCGCGTTTCCAAAAAGAAAAGGGGACGCGTGTAAACAGGCACCTGGGCCCCCTTCACGCTAGAGCCGATCAACGCGAGTCCCCCCCGACACGGTCCCGCGCTCACCCCCGGGTTGACTCCCCGGCCGTTGCGTGACAGAAAGCGGGCATGAAACCCTCGCTGCTGCTCCCCCTTGGACTCGCCTTCGCCGCCGTGCTTCCCACCTCCGGCGCGGACCGGGTTCTGCACATCTGGAAGAAACTGCAGCTCGAGAACTACTACTGGAGCGAGGGGGCGAACTTTGGCGACGTGAACCACGATGGCAAGCCGGACGCCATCTCCGGCCCCTACTGGTGGGAGGGGCCCGCGTTCACCCAGCGACACGAGTTCTACCCCGCCACGACCACCTTCACCGTGAAGCGGGCCGACGGCACGGAGGAGCGGATCCCGGGGTTTGAGGGGGCGTTTGGGAAGCGAAACTCCTACTCCGGCGACAACTTCTTCACGTTCGTCCACGACTTCAACGGGGATGGATGGAATGACATCCTCACCTACGGGCTCCCCGGAACCCCCGCCTACCTCTATCTCAACCCGAAGGGGGCGGAACGCCACTGGGAACGCCACACCGTGTTCGACGCCGTCGACAACGAGTCCCCCACCTTCGCGGATGTGACCGGCGACGGAAAGCCCGAGATTCTCTGCAACTCCGGCGGCACCTTCGGTTACGCCTCCCCCGACTGGTCGAACCCCACGGCCAAATGGCCGTTCATCTCCATTTCGGGGAAGGGCCCCTGGGGCAACTTCAACCACGGACTCGGCATCGGGGATGTCAACGGCGACGGGCGGCTCGACATCCTGGAGCGGGGGGCCTGGTGGGAGCAGCCCAAGGCCGGTGCTCCGGCCGGACTCTGGACCCGGCATCCGGCGGCCTTCAGCCCGGGAGGCGGGGCGCAGATGTACGCCTACGATGTCAATGGCGACGGGCTCAACGATGTGGTCACAAGCATCGCAGCCCACGGCTACGGGCTCGGATGGTATGAGCAGCTCCGCGAAAAGGACGCCGAGGGCCACCCGACCTTCCGGACCCACGTCTTCATGAACAAGGAGACCTCGGAAAACCGCTACGGCGTCGCCTTCTCACAGCTCCATGCAGTGGAACTCGTCGACATCGATGGTGACGGACTGAAGGACATCGTCACCGGCAAGTGCTTCTGGGCCCACGGCCCCACGGGGGACCCGGACCCCACCGCCCCGGCCGTCGTCTATTGGTTCCAGTTGGTCCGCGGCACCAACGGGTCAGTCGACTGGATCCCCCACCTCATCGATGCCGACGCCGGGGTCGGCCGCCAGATCGGGGTGATGGATGTCAACGGGGACGGGCTCGTCGACCTGATCATCGGGAACAAGAAGGGGACCTTCGTGTTCCTGCACGAGGCCCGCAAGGTCTCCGAGGAGGACTGGGCCAAGGCCCAGCCCGTGGTCCGGTTCCCCGAGGCCGGGGATAAGCAGCTCCGGAGCGAGGATGTGATCCAGAGGACGAAGTAAGGAGCTGCCCGCGGCCTCAGCCCACGCGCTTGCGGGCCTCCGCCTCCGAGGTCTCGCGGATCCGCTGCCTCTCGGCGATCCGGGCGAACGGGTAGTACACCATCATCGCCAGGGCGATCGAGACCACGCCCCACACCGCCGCCTTCCAGTCCCCTCCCGACACCAGGTAATGCCCGATGATCGGTGGGGTGGTCCAGGGGACGTTCACCACCGGCTTCGCGATCACGTGCCATTCGATGAGGAGGTAGCTCCCGGCGGTCAGCAGGAGGGCGTTCAGGACGTACGGGATCATGAACACCGGGTTGAGGACGATTGGAAACCCGAAGAAGATCGGCTCATTGATCTGGAAGATCTGGGTCGGGAGCGAGATCCGGCTCACCTTCCGAAACCCCGGCTCCTTGCTGTTCCACATGATGAGGGCCAGGGCGATTGTCGCCCCCGTCCCGCCCACGTTCACAAAGGTGGTAAAGAAACCAAGCGCCGTGATGTACGGAAGCGGCTGGCCGTGGGAGAAAGCCTCGACATTGGCGCTGAGGTACTGGAGGAAAATCGGCGCGACGATCGCATCCATGGCATTGTCCCCGTTGATCCCAACCGACCAAAGGAGCGTCACCAGGAAGGCATACACCAGGATCCCGGGCAGGGTGTTCAGCGCGAACACCAACGGGCTGAATGCCGCCTGCACCAAGTGGTCGATATCGATCCCGAGCACGAACCGGATCCCCCAGAACGCCACCACCAGCACGAACATCGGGATCAGCGACAGGAACGACTCATAGACCACCGCCGGAACGCTCTCCGGAAGCCGGATAACGAGGTTCCGATCGGTGAAAAACTTCTGCACCCGGACGCACACCATGGCGATCAGAATCGCGGTGAAGATCCCCTTCGACCCAAGGCCCTCGGATGAGAACCCCTGGTCCTTCATCTGGACCTGAAGCATCAGAAAGACGAGGGTGGAGATCGAGGCGCTGATGAAGGCATCCTGCTGAAGACGCTTCCCCAGGTCGTACCCGATGGCGAAGCAGACAAATACCGCCAGCAGGCCAAAGGTCCCTGTGACGGGGATCTGGATGAGCGGCAGGTACGGGGCGATGATCTTGTCCCACCCGGTGATGGGGAGAAACGCAAAGATGGTGAACA
Organism: Verrucomicrobiales bacterium; assembly: GCA_003452185.1. GTDB lineage: Bacteria > Verrucomicrobiota > Verrucomicrobiia > Limisphaerales > UBA11320 > UBA11320. The sequence goes on from DMJJ01000094.1 coordinate 3,605, forward strand.
TCCCTCCAATGATCGTGAGGGGGACCACCGAGACCATTCCGGCCCGGATGGCCGACATGTAGGTGTTGTCGCTCACCGCCGTCAGGGCCGGGGTGACATGCTTGCTGAGGATCCCGGTGAGACGTTCCACGGAGGGGGGCTTTCGGTGTTGGGGTTCCAGGCGCTGCGCAAGGGGCCGTCCCGCGATCAGACCCGCTTCTGCTTGCGGGCCCAAGCGGCGAGGGCCGGGGCATGGTCGTGCACCTTGGCGAAGGCGCGGGCAATGTCCTCCATGTCCCGCTTCGGCCCCAGGAACACGCTCTGCTCAAGCCACAGCCCTTCCTCCCGGCAGATCCGGTCGCTGTTGGGGCAGTGGACGCGGGAGTAGTTCAGCCGTCGGGAAACCTTCTCAAGATAGGGGCCGAAGGACTTGTTGAGGAACATCGGCTGCTGGTGGAGCGAGATCGCGTATCCACCGGAGCAATGGATCCCCTCGGCCTGAAGCGCCTTGATGACGGCCTGTCGCGGGGCCCCGAACGAGGCGCCGTCGAGCCGAAGCATGAAGAGGTGGTAGCTGTGACGGGTGCAATCCCCGGGGCGTTTCTGCGGGTGGACGCCCGGGATCGCGGAGAGCATCGAGGCAAGGTGGCGGCCGCTGCGATCGCGGGTCACGGTCTGCGCCTCCAGTCGGGTGAGCTGCGCGTTGAGCACCGCGGCCTGAAACTCCCCAAGCCGGTAGTTGCCCGCCAGCACATGGTGCTCATACCAGAGCCCGGTCGGGATGCGGCCGCAGTTGTGGATGGAGCGGCAGGCCTCCGCCAGGCCATCATCGTTTGAGGTGATGATGCCCCCTTCCCCCGAGGTGAGGTTCTTGCTCGATTGAAACGAGAACGACGCCATGTCGCCCAGCGACCCCGCGGGGCGGCCCTTGTACAGGGCGGCATGGGCATGGGCGGCATCCTCGATCAGCACCAGCCGATGACGCCGGGCGACGGCGCGCAGCCCATCCATGTCGGCCGGCTGGCCGGCGAAATGAACCGCGATGATGGCACGTGTGCGGGGGGTGACCGCCGCCTCCACGGCCTTGGGATCAAGGTTGAAGGTCTCGAGATCAATGTCGGCAAAGACCGGCACCGCGTTCGACTCGATGACCGCCGAGGCGGTGGAATAGAACGTGTAGGGAGGCACGATGACCTCATCCCCGGCGCGGATTCCCGCCGCCAGCAGCCCGATCCGGAGCGAGACGGTCCCGTTGACGACGCCGATTCCGTAACGGCACCCGTGCAACTCGGAAAACCGCTCCTCAAACTCCTTCACCTCGGGGCCGTGGAGCTTCCCCCATTTGCCGCTGCGCAGGGTGCGCAGGAGTCGCTGCTCCTCGGGCTTGCCAAAGATCGGCCAACCGGTGAACGGACGGGT
>DMJJ01000094.1:5345-5555 GCA_003452185.1 Verrucomicrobiales bacterium
CATCCCGAGCCAAGGGCCGGAGGAGGAGGACGACCCTCCCATTCCGACAGCGGCTCCGCCGCTTTTCAAGCCATTCGTCATGCCGCGGGTCCCCCCTGGACTCGTTCCCCGGGAGGTCGGTCCCCTCACCGCGGCGGGCCTCCCCACTCTCCGGCACGCAGGGCCGCTGTCGCTCAGCTGCGGTGCTGGGGCATACTCACGCCCACGACC
>DMJJ01000388.1 GCA_003452185.1 Verrucomicrobiales bacterium
CACATCACCGACATGAGCTGGGGCCGCATCAGCCACCCGAGCGAAATCCTCAAGGTCGGCCAGGAAATCGACGTCGTCGTCCTCGACGTGAACAAGGAAAAGGAACGCGTCAGCCTCGGCCTCAAGCAGAAGCTCGCGAACCCGTGGGAAGCCATCGAATCCAAGTTCCCCGTCGGCGCGAAAGTCAAAGGCAAGGTCGTCAACCTCGTCGCCTACGGCGCGTTCGTCGAGCTCGAGCCCGGTGTCGAAGGCCTGGTGCACGTCACCGAGCTCTCCTGGACCAAGCGCATCGCCAAGCCCTCGGACGTCCTCAAGCAGGACCAGGAGGTCGAGGCCGTGGTGCTCGGGATCAACCGCGAGGAGCAGAAGATCTCCCTCGGCATCCGCCAGCTTGAGACCAATCCGTGGGACAAGGCCATGGACAAGTATCCTCCCGGGACCCACGTCAAGGGGAAGATCCGCAACCTCACCAGCTACGGCGCCTTCGTCGAGCTCGAGGAAGGTCTGGATGGCATGATCCATGTCTCCGACATCTCCTGGACCCGCAAGATCAACCACCCCTCGGAAGTCCTCAAGAAGGGCGAGGAAGTGGAGGCCATCGTGCTCGAGATCGACAAGACCAACCAGCGGATTGCCGTCGGCATGAAGCAGCTGGCCGAGGATCCCTGGAGCAACATCGACAAGTATTACAAGGTCGGGGACCTCGTCAGCGGCAAGGTGTCGAAGCTCGCGAGCTTCGGTGCCTTCGTCGGCCTGCAGCATGACATCGACGGCCTGGTGCATATCTCCCAGGTCAGCGAGGAGCGCGTCGAGAAGATCAAGAACGTGCTCAAGGTGGGCCAGGACGTCACCGCGCGCGTGATCAAGATCGACAAGAGCGAGCGCCGGATCGGCCTCTCCATCAAGGCTGCGAACTACACCTCGGAGCAGCTCGAGGCGGAGCGCGCGGTGCTCGACGCCCTCAAGCCGGGCGAGGACCTGGTCGCCCTGCAGCACGCCTTCGACGCCGCCCACGAGGCCGTCAAGGACAAGGGCAAGGAGTAACCCTCCGTTCCCTGAACGCATTCAAAGGGCAGGCCGCAAGGCCTGCCCTTTTTGTTTCCTGGGACCCGGCTGGGGAGAGTGCCGCAGGCGTCCCCCTCCCCTTCTCCGCTCGCCGCCCCCACTGGTCCCACCCCCACGAACCGCCCCGTGTGATGATCGCCGCTACGAGGTTGCGGTCAGGGAGCGGGCCCGTTCCTTGGCAATGTCGATCAAGGCTTCCGCGACCTCGCCGAGAGGGGTTCGCCAGAGAATCCCGACTCGGAGCGGAGGAATCTCGGGGATCGGGATCTCCCGGACTCCGGCCCGGCGGGATTCCCCCGGCACCTTGACCGAGAGGCCCACGCCGAAGCCCTGTGCGACGTATTCCTCGATCAGGTCGAGGCTGTTGAGCTCGATGCCGACGGGCCACTCGAGATCCCGGGAGGCGAGGTGCTCCCGGAACCGGCGATGGAGCAGCTCCCCGGATGGAAACGCGATGAGGGTCTGGTCCAGGAGATCCCGTTTCAGGAGCGCGGCGAACGTTTTCTCCTCATGTTGCTTTCCCACGAGGAGGACTACCGGCAAATCGAGAAGCGGGGCCGACTTGATCCCGGGGGCAATGCTCTCCTCGAGCAGCGTGATTCCCACGTCGATCTCCTGCTGCAGGAGGCCGTGCTCCACCTGGGTTTGAACGGCATCCCGCAGCAGGAGGCGAAGCTTCGGGAACTTCCGGCGAAGCCGGTTGAACAATGCGGGGAGATGGTTTCGCAGCACCAGAGTCGGGCCGGCGAACCGGAGTCGCGCGACGGCCCCACCCCCCCGCACGCGCTCGGCGACCGGATCCATCCCCAGGAAGAACGGGCGGATGAACTCGTAGAGCTGGATCCCGGCGGGGGTCAGGGAGAAGGGGCGGCGGACGAAAAGCCGCTGCCCGAGGTCCAGCTCCAGCTGGGCGATCTGGCTGCTGACGGCCGGCTGCTGGATCCCGTACGGGATGTTCCGAACGGCTCCCATGATTCCCCCGTGACGGGCGACGTAGTAGAAGAGCTCCAGGTGGTGCAGGTTCATGGCATTGAAAAAATGGGCGGCGGCCGAAGATTTATCGATTCACACGCGGGCTTCAAGCTGGGATACGTTGAGCAGCAACGAAGCGAATTAACCTCAGCCCGCGTCACCATGAGCCTCCCTGACGAACCGACTCCCGGACCTCCCCCCCTCCCGAACAACGTCCCTCCGGCCCCTCGCGAGACGCGCGCACCGAAGCCACCCCTGCCCACGGGGCTTCGCATTCTGAAATACCTCGGCCTCACGCTGCTCGCTCTCCTCGGGGTGCTGCTGCTCGGTTTGGGAATTCTCTTTGCCTCGTGCATGCTGGGGTCCTGGAAGCCCCGGTTCTGAAACGCCGTGGTGGCACCCCGCCCTCCTCACCAACCTGCCCCCGCCTCCCATGAGCTCTACCCCTACGACCTCCACGGCCATCGGATTTGCCCCCGAACGATTCCGCGAGCTCCTGAAGGCCACCACCAGCCGATGCCCGGTCTGTCACGCCCCCTGCCCGGCCGAGGTCTGGAAGTCTGCCGGGCGGCCAGCCAAGGTGTACCTTGAACGAACCTGCCCCGCGCATGGCAAGGCCACGGCCTGCATCGCGTCCGATGCCCGGTTTTACTGGGTCTCCAAGGGGAGCCCGGAGAATGGTTGCTGCGGGGGAACGGCGGGCTCCTGTTGTTCGACTGCGGAAGGGGGGCCCACCGCCACCCTGGGACGGAACGCCACGGCAGCATCGCCCGGCACGTTTGAAACCCTTTCCACCTGCCTTGCCCTGATCGAGATCGTCCAGAGCTGCAATCTCTCCTGCCCCACTTGCTACGCCGACTCCCCGCTGGGGGTCGGGGCCAAACTCCAGTACGTCCCGCTGGGCGATCTCAAGGCACGGATTCAGGGGGTCATCGACCGCAAGGGTGGGATCGAAATCCTCCAGCTCTCCGGCGGCGAGCCGACCCTGCATCCGGAGTTCTTCGAGCTGCTCGACTGGGGCCAGTCGCACCCCAAGATCGATTACCTCCTGATCAACACGAACGGGGTCCGCATTGCCCACGATGAGGGGTTCGCCAGCCGGCTCGCCGCCGCGGCCCGACGGCGAAAGGTGCAGCTCTACCTCCAGTTCGACGGCGTCCAGGAGGCGGGACAGGCGGAGCTCCGGGGGGCCGACCTGCGCGAGACCCGCGAGAGGGCCCTCGAGCGGGCCCGGCAAATGGACCTCCCGGTTACCCTGGCGATGACGGTCACTCCGACCACCCTCCCCCACCTCTGGGAAGGGATCGCCTTTGGGCTGAGGCACCCGGAGATCCAGGGGATCACCCTGCAGCCAATGTTCCGAAGCGGCAGGCACTCCTCCCCGGAAGCGCCGGGGGGCGGGGCCACGGAGGGGGAGCGCTTGAACACGGCGGACCTCCTCATCGCGGCCGTCACCCAATCCGCAGGGGCCCTCCGGTTTGAGGATTTCACCCCGGTGCCGTGCGGCGATCCCAACTGCGCCACCATCGGATACCTCCTCCGGCTTCCGGGAGGCGAAGTCCGATCGGTGAGCGATTTCATCAACTTCAGCAACCTGCAGGGGTTTCTCCACGACCGCCTGCAGTACCGGATCGAGGATCTGGCCCGCTGCGGATGCGACCAGGAGCCGCTCGGGGCCCTCATCAAGCAGTTTGAGCTGACGGCCGGGATGACCTTTCGAATCATGGTGAAGCCGTTCATGGATGACTGGTCCTGGGATCAGGACCGGATCGACCGCTGCTGCACCCACGTGATCCGTCCGGACGGGGCGCTCGACTCCTTCTGCCGGTACTACGCCCCCCGGTAACCCGCACGCACCCATGGGCTCCTATCGCTGGCTGATGCTGGGGGGAATCGCGATCAGCGCGTGGCTCTGGTATCGACTCGCGCAGCGGGATCGACGGCTCATGTGGCTTTACATTGCGGCCCTCCTCGGGGCGTTCATCGGAGCGAAGCTGCTCTACGTGATGTCTGAGATCTGGTGGGACTGGCCCGAGCCCGACCGGTGGTACCGGCTGGCGGCCGGCAAGACGGTCGTTGGGGCGCTTCTCGGGGGCTTCCTCGCGGTGGAGGGGGTGAAACGGCTCCTGGGCCATTCGATGCCAACGGGAGATTGGTTCGCCGCGGTGGTGCCGCTCGGCATCGGGATGGGGCGGGTTGGATGCCTCCAGGCCGGATGCTGCGTCGGACGTGCCTGCGCCCCCCATTGGTACACCCTCAAGGATGCGCACGGACTCGACCGCTGGCCCTCCGTGCCGCTGGAGTTGGCGTTCAACGCAGGAGCCCTCCTCCTCTTCTGGATCCTCAGGCGAACCCACCGGCTGCCGGGACAGCATTTCCACCTCTACATGATCGGGTACGGGATCTTCCGGCTGTTTCACGAAACCGTGCGCGAGACCCCGAAGTTCGGGGGGTGGGTCTCCGGCTACCAGGTGGGGGCCGCCGGGCTCATCGCCCTCGGGGTCGTTGGGTTCCTCCGACGACGGCCCCGCGCGACGAAGGCAAATTGACTCGCATGCCCGGGAGGCGGCAAAGTGGCCCGGCATGACAGCCTCGGCCCGTTTCCGCTCCCGCGCCATTGGAGTGTTCCTGATCGCAGGGCTCCTGCCCCTCGGCGCCCTCCGTGGAGTCTCAGCCCCCGCGCCAGTGCTAATTTTGGGCCCCATGCTGGGCCACGTCTCGGAGACCGAGGCGAACGTCTGGATCCGGGGATCCGGCCCCGCACGGTGGGGGGTCCAGATCAGCGAATCGCCCGATCTCGCGCATTCCCGGCGGATCCTGGGTCGCGACCTCGCCGAGGGGGAGGGCTTCAACAGCTCGGTCTCCATCCCCGGGCTCCACGCCGGGCAGCGATACCACTACACGGTCCTTTTGAACGGCAAGCCCGCGATACTCCCCCCCTACCCCTCGTTTACCACGGCTCCCGCCCCAGGGGGGCCCCAGCACCTGCGCTTCGCCTTCATTTCCTGCTCCGGCTATGCTCCCCATGACCCGGCCGCCGGTTGGGCCGACCTCTCCCTGCGCACCAACTACGACCTCATCCTTCAGCTCGGCGACAACCATTACGCCAACAGCACCCAACTGCAGAAGCAGCGGGACGGCTACCTGGGCCAGCGGCTCTGCAGCTCGTTCCGCGAGGCGACCTCCCGAGTCCCTGTATACGGGATCTGGGATGATCACGACTTTGCGGAGAACGACAGCGACAGCACCGTACCGGGCCGCGAGGAGATCTTTCGCGCCTTCAAGGAGCACTGGGCGAACCCTGCCTATGGCGAGCCTGGGAACCCGGGCGTGTACTTCAAATTCACGCGCGGGGATGTGGAGTTCTTCATGCTCGATGACCGGTACTACCGTTCCCCGAACCTCCAGACCAACAACCCGGCCAAGACCATGCTGGGAGCCCGTCAGGTCGCGTGGCTGAAGGAATCGCTGGGCGCCTCCAAGGCCCGGATCAAGATCCTGGCGGCCGGGGGGGAATGGGAAAGCAACGGGACTCCCGACTCCTGGACCAGTTTTCCGCGGGAGCGGGATGAAATCCTCGGCTTCATCCGCGACCGGGGGATCGAGGGGGTGCTGCTGATCTCCGGAGACCGGCACTTTACCGCCGGTTACCAGGTCCAGAAGCGGTTCATCGAGATCACCTCCGGCCCGTTTGGGGCCGGGATGGCGGAGTCGCGAAACCTCCCCGAGATGTTCAGCAACCATGGGAAGGGACATTTTTACTGCATCTACGACATCGACACACGGCCGGCGCAACCGACCGCCACGATTGAAATGTACCAGATCGGCATCGGCCTCGTTGAGCGCCGGACATTCACCTGGGATGAGATCAATGGACGGAAGGGGATCCCGCCCTTACCCCCT
>DMJJ01000248.1 GCA_003452185.1 Verrucomicrobiales bacterium
GCGAAGCGGACATGGATGTTCACCGGATCGAAGGTCCGGATCACCGGAGCCTTGGCGGACTGGATTCGCACATCATCCAGACGGAAATGGCGGGTCTCCACGGGGCCGGCGCTCTCCCCCCGGCGGCACATCCGGGAGAGATACTGGTCAGTGACCGAGTTCACCTCCCCGTACTCCAGGAGCCGCCCCCCCTCGAGGATCAGGCCGCGGGTGCAGATGTTCCGGATGGCGGACATGTTGTGGCTGACCAGCAGCACCGTGCGCCCGCTCTGGCTCACGCTTTGCATCCGGTCGAGGCACTTCTTCTGGAACTGGGCATCCCCCACCGCCAGGACCTCGTCGACGAGGAGGATTTCCGATTCGAGGTGCACCGCCACGGCAAAGGCGAGTCGCAGGTACATCCCGCTTGAGTATCGCTTGACGGGGGTGTCGATGAACTTCTCGACCCCGGAGAAATCCACGATCTCATCGAACCGTCGCTCGATCTCGTGGCGGGCCATTCCCAGGATCGCGCCGTTGAGAAGGATGTTTTCCCGCCCGGTCAGCTCGGGGTGGAACCCGGTGCCAACCTCGAGCAACGATCCAATCCGGCCGCGGATCTCGGCGAAACCGGTTGTGGGGTCCGTGATCCGGGAGAGGATCTTGAGGAGCGTGCTCTTGCCCGCCCCGTTGTGGCCCACCACTCCAACGACGTCCCCTGCCTTGATCTCGAACGACACGTCCTTCAACGCCCAGAAGGTGCCGGTCGGCCCCGCCTCCTTGCGTCCGCGGACCAGCGCCGATCCGAGCTCCGACAGGGCGTCGCGCAACGAGGGCGACTTGCGGCGGGAGCCGCCGAGACGGTACTCCTTGCCGATTCCATCCAGCCTGATCGCAACATCACTCATGCAATTCCTTCCATCGCGCCGCCTGACTCAGATCAGGTCGGCGAAGTGCCGCTCCATGCGGCGGAAATAGTAGGCCCCGGTCACCAAGACCACGAGGGCCGTCGCGGCGCTCAGATACACCATCGGGCCGGGGGCTTCGCCCACACCCAGGAGGGCCCACTTGAACCCCTCGACCACCCCGGTCATCGGGTTGAGGCCGTAAACCGTGTACCACGTCTGGCCGTAGTCCTTGAGGATCCGGCTGCTCGGGTACGCGATCGGCGATGCAAAGAGCCAGAACTGGGTCAGGAACGGAATCACGTACCGCACATCGCGAAACCGGACGTTCAGTGCCGCAAGCCAGAGCCCAACCCCCAGCGAGGTGATCACCGCCAGGAGGACGAAGAGCGGCAGGAAGAGGACATGTACCCCGGGCCACACCCCTTTGAATCCCATGAGCCCTAGCAGGATCCCGAACGCGATGACGAAGTCGATCACGCCCGAGAGAATGCTCGCCAGGGGGATTGCCAGGCGGGGGAAGTACACCTTTCGCACGAGGTTTGCGCTCCCCACCACGCTCGTCGATGCCTGGGTGAGGCCGTTTGCGAAGAAGGTCCAGGGAACCAGGGCGGCGAACGTCACTAGGTAGTTCGGCACACCGACGGTCGGATCCTGCAGCTTGTTGAAGAAAAGACTGAACACCAGCACCATGAACAGCGGCTGGATCACCGCCCAGCTCGCCCCCAGGAGGGTCTGCTTGTAGCGGACCTTGACGTCACGCCAGGTCAGGAAATAGACCAGCTCCCGGTACTTCCACAGTTCGCGAAGCCCAAGGCTGATCCAGCCCTTCATCGGCTCCACACGGGTGATGATAGTTGATGCGACAGTGCTCACAGAGGGTTTCCTTTGGATCCACGAACTTCCTACCGGACGACGTTCGCCTTGTACCAGGCCAGCGACTCATCCAACCCGGCGGCAATGTCGTGCGTCGGCTCGTACCCAAGCTGGGTCCGGGCCTTGGTGATGTCGGCCTGCGAATGCCGGACATCCCCGGCGCGGAACTCCCGGTACACCGGGGTGCAGCCGCGGAGATGCGGGAACTCACCCAAGAGCCGGTCCCGCAGGAGGGCGAACAGCTCGTTGAGGGTTGTCCGTTGATTCAACGCGACGTTGAAAACCTGCTGTCCTTCTCCAGGACCGCCGTTCACGGCAGCCAGGATGTTCGCCTGAACCACGTTGGCGATGTAGCAGAAGTCGCGGCTGGTCTCTCCATCCCCATTGATGAGGATCGGCTCCCCCTTGATGAGCGACGCGATCCACCGCGGGATCACCGCCGCATACGCCCCATCGGGATCCTGCCTCGGGCCGAAGACGTTGAAGTATCTCAACCCGACCGGCCGCAGCCCGTAGCAGCGGGCGAAGACCTCCCCGTACACCTCGTTGACGAACTTGGTCACGGCGTAGGGTGAGAGCGGCCCGCCAATCCGTTCCTCGACCTTCGGGAGATCGGGATGATCCCCATAGACCGCACTGCTGGAGGCGTAGACGAACCGCCGAACCCCCGCCTTGTGCGCCCCCCAGGCCATGTTGACGAAGCCCGTGACGTTGGCTGCATTGCTCGTAAGCGGATCCTCAATCGAACGCGGAACGGAGCCGAGGGCCGCCTGGTGCAGAACATATTCAGCCCCCTGGCAGGCCGCGGCGCACGCGTCGGCATCCCGTATGTCGGCCTCAAGGAACCGGCACCGGGACCAGGCCTCAGGGCCGACCAGGTCGCGGACCTGGTCGAGGTTGCGACGGTATCCCGTGGCAAAGTTATCCATCGCCACCACCCGCTGCCCAAGCCCGAGCAGGGTCTGGAGGAGATGGGAGCCAATGAACCCGGCCGCACCGGTCACCAGCCAACTGCTGGGCTTTGAGACGAGGTCGGCACGCACCTGTGTGAAGTTGCGAATCATCGGATGAAGCGGACGGAGTTCGGCAAAAAGCGAGTTGGACTGATCCTCACCCTCCGGCGGGGGGGGTTGCCGGGCTCTCGGGATCGGGACGGGACTCGACCCGGCGGAACTCGGGCGCCTGGAGCGAGTTGGCCATCACGGGCACGGCCGGACGCAAACCACGACAGACATGGAGCGGGAACCGGCCCGCCAGAAACGAGACGAATAACGGCGAGAGCAACAAGGCGGCGTTGAGAACCACCCAGACGTCAAGCTGCCCAAATCCAAAAGCCGACACGCCAGCCATCCCGGCGATCAGCAGAAGCAGGATCCGGGTTTCCCCCATTCCCAGGACAAACAACCAGCCAAACAGGCAGGCGAATCCGCCGATCAACGGACCGGAGAGCAACGGCGTCAGGCCCGTCAGGTAGAAGCAGGGGGCGTACAACTGGATCCCATGGCCCCAGCGAACCACCTGCAACAGCACCCCAACCCCAAGGACCACGGCCTTGATCACCGTGGCATGCCGGGCCCAGTCGGCCGGAGCCCCGGGCGCCAGGGGGATCGCGTTCACCACCAGCAAGGTCCCCGCACAGGCGCGAGCAAGGTCCACCCAGTTCTGCCAGGCCCGCGCCATCGCCCGAGGAGAGGGGCGCTCCGCATCCCGCCGCAACGGCTCATCAGCCGGCTCCCGGCGACCTCCCCGGATGGGAAGCACGACCCAGAGCAGCAACATCGCCGGAGCAAGAAGCTCCCAGTGGATCGTGAACTGCATCGGGCCTCATTTGGTACCGACTTACTCTCCGATGCAAGGGGCCCCTCGCCCTGGGGCGAAACCGTCAGATGGGATGCCAAGCCTTTCGAGCAGACGGGGAGTCACCACGAGGACCTAGGCCTTGAGAACCTGCCCGGCCTTCAGCTTCGCCCCGCTCATCGCGTTGCGTGAATCGATGATGCATTCGGCCCAATCGGCGAGCTCCTGATAGTTGACCGCCTTGTGGTTTGTGGCGATCAACACCGCATCAAACCCGGAGATCGTCCTCTGGTTCCATTCCACGGAATGGGTGCCGGTCCAATTCGCATGCTCGCGCGTGGGACGAATCACCGGAATGTAAGGGTCGTAGTAAGCGACCTCCGCCCCCCGCTGCTTCAGAAGATCGAGCAGGATGAAGGTGGGGGACTCCCGCATGTCGTCCACATCCGGCTTGTAGGCAAGGCCCACCAACAGGATGCGACTCCCACGAACGGCTTTTCGCCGGGTGTTCAAGGCTTCGGCCACGCGATCGACAACAAACTGCGGCATCGCCGTGTTGATCTCGCCCGCCAACTCGATGAACCGTGTGTGCTGCCCGTACTCGCGGGCCTTCCACGTAAGGTAGAACGGATCAATCGGGATGCAGTGCCCCCCCAGTCCTGGCCCCGGGTAGAACGGCATGTAGCCGAAGGGCTTGGTCTTGGCGGCATTGATCACCTCCCACACATCAATGCCCATCGCACCGTAAACCACCTTCAACTCATTCACCAAGGCGATGTTCACACCCCGGAAGATGTTCTCCAGGAGCTTCGTCGCCTCCGCCGCCCGACACGATGACACTGGCACGATGGTTTTGATCGCCTGGCCGTAAAGCGCCACGGCCCGCTCGAGGCAGGCTGGAGTAAAGCCTCCAACCACCTTGGGAATCAGCGCCACCTTGCTGTCGGGGTTGCCGGGGTCCTCCCGCTCAGGCGAGAAGGCGAGATGGAAGTCGACCCCGGCCTTCAGCCCGGACCCTTTCTCGAGAACCTCCTTCAGATCCTCATCCGTGGTTCCGGGATAGGTGGTCGATTCCAAGACAACCAAGGTTCCCTTTTGCAGGTGCGGGGCGATCGACTCCCCCGTACGTACTATATAGCTAATGTCCGGCTCGCGATTCTTGTTCAGCGGAGTCGGGACGCAGATGATGATCGCCTGGACCTCACGGATCCTCGCAAAGTCGCTCGTGGCCGAGAACCTCCCCGCACGAACCTGCTCTCCAATCATCTCCCCGGTGATGTGCTTGATATAGCCCTTGCCCGCGTTGCAGTCGCTGATCTTGGCCGGATCAGTGTCCACGCCCAGGACAGCTACACCGGAGCGGGCGAATTGCAGCGACAGGGGCAGGCCCACATAGCCAAGGCCGATGACGGCGATCTTATGGTCTCTCATAGGAAGGAATTTTGGGAAAGCTGCCGCCCTTGGCCTTGCTGGCAGGTGAATCGCAGCAAGTCCCGGCAACCCAGATGTTATCCAGACACATTGGTAGCCGGATCATCGACTAAATGACCCGGAATCACCGTGTGTACTCTGTAATCCGCTGACCCAAGGTTGCTTGTGCTTTCTTACCGGCTTTCCGTGGGGCTCTGAGCCCATACCGCAACCCTAAGTCAGCCGACGTTAAATTCAATCGGTAAACTTTCCCCCCCCTTTAAGCTCAATCGTCACCCGGGGGGCCGAAGCTTGGACCTTGATCAGGGGTTGCTGGTTCAGGATTCCCTCAACTCGTTGACCTAGCCGAGGTCTTTGCCTCGCCTTCAGACGGATCCCTCTCCGATCTCCTACCGTTCGATCCTGGCGTATAGGCCCCTCGTTCACCCTCCCCGCCCGGCACTACTCCCTTCGATTGAGTCTCCCCTTCCCGCATTACCCCCACCACCCCCCACCCACCAGATCGGAAGAGCAC
>DMJJ01000454.1 GCA_003452185.1 Verrucomicrobiales bacterium
GAGCGTGGTAAGCGGCCTGGCAACCCTTTCGGAGTCGGGGCCAATTTGTGCACCATGGTGCACATTTGCTACCACGTCCGCCGCGCCGATCATGTGATACGCGGACCGCTTGGACATGTTCCACCGCTCCTTGCAGTAGGCCTCGAATGTGGAGTGGGTGGCCTTGTAGAGCTTCCCGTCCCGGATGCTCATCAGCGCGTTGCCGACCTCCATGGGGAGCTTCGTCAGGGGGCGAAGGACGCGCTCGGACGGGGGATTGGCGCCCATGGGCGCCACTTTTGTGTCGGTTGGTAGCAACCCAACAACCTGAGCCGCCTGAATTGTCCTGTTTGCGTAGGCCTTCCCCATCCCCCACCGCTCCTTGCAGTAGGCCTCGAAGGTGGAGTGGGTCGACTTGTAGAGCTTCCCGTCGCGCGGCATTCGGCCCAGGGCGGGCGTTTGGGGTGGGGTTGTGGGCTGTCTTCGTTGTTGCGTGAGTGACGCTCTCCAGTAACCTCGGGCCATAGGAATCTTATCCCATGAAACGAACAGGCCCTGTCCTCGCGCTTCTGCTCCTCTTCACCTTCGCGACCTTTCCGGCCCGTGCAGGTGAGCCAGCGCCGAAGCCGACGCCAGACGCGCAGGAGCAACCGGCGAAGCTGTCGCCGGAGGGGGAGGCTCGGCTCACGGAGTTCGTCAAAAAACTACACCGAGGCGGAGGATTAGACCTCGGCGAGAGGGACATTCCTCCTACTCCTGAGATCGACGGCACTCGGTTGCCTGCTTTCGAGTGGACGGTGATGCAGTGGCGCAGCCAGATGACGAACGCTTCGGTTGAAGAGGTCTTGCGCGCCGCAACGTTCCGAACCAAGCAGCCCTTGCACGACCTCTACTACGACGTGGACATAACCTCCGCGGCGGGGCTCAAGTCGACAAACTGGGTGGCCTCGGTGAAGATCTTCCAAGAGAAGCTCGGGCATAAGCCGACAGGCGAGCTTACTGTGGCTGAACACGAGGAGGCAAAATCGCGCTCATCGCAGCTCCGCATGCGTACCGATCAGGTACTGGGTTATGGATTTTTTCACGCGGATCCTGACCCAACCTCCATACACGCAGTGGGCCAGTTGGAGTTGATCAATGACGCTATCGCGGAGCCTGTGAACTCGTGCACGGTTACGGCTTATCGGGGAGACTCAAGAGGAATTGTCTTTGACTATCTAGCGGTCGATCACAACACCGTCTTTCCCCAGCAGTGGTCCTACAAGGTGATCTCATGGGATACCAATCAGGTGATTGGCGTTCGGGATCGTTGGCCAGTCAATCGAACTGAACAAGTGATCATCAATTTCCACACTGGAGAAGTTCACGTCATCGCTACCAACTCGGGAAAGGAGACGAACCCAAACCCCGCCGTGCCACCCTTGAAGGAGCCTATCTTGATGCGCTTGGTTACGGACACATCTGCCATCCTCAAGGCTCGAGCAAGTTACTGGCGGGAGCAGCGCGCCAACGCGGAGAATGTAATCCCTGATCGGGTGCGCGGACTTGGCGATCCGTACTTGGACGGCATGCGGTGAAAAACCCGACCCCATAGGGTCGAGCCCCTGCCAGGGTGTCATAGACGGTCTGGCGATTCATGACAATTCATGACACAAAACACGTCAAAATACGGTTCTGAGGTGTCACGACGACTTCAGTGGGGATTCGCATTAGGAGTAATAAACACGGGCCTTTCCTCGCGTTTGACCGTTTTCTGAAAGATGGCGAGATGCGGTTTCGTAAACCGTAGGTCATCGGTTCGACCCCGATCATTGGCTCCATCCTTCGCTCGCTGCGCGAGCTACGGCTGGCAGGCCACTTTTTGCATCCGATGCAAAAAGGAAACTTTGCCGGCCAACCAATCCAGCGCGCGTGTCACTGAAAACCGATCCGGCGCTGGAAAGGCGTCTCGGCTACGATTGGCGCGCTCCACACAAACCGATCCATGCGGTGTGAGAGTCGGCAGGCGGCTGAGCTGCCCCCCCGCAGTCATCCTGTGAGCGTTGGTTCCAGGCAGGCAGCTGATCCCCCGTGGTGCTGGCCCCGCCGATGGTTACGGCGCCACCACCCGGACAAAGCTCGCGGCCAGTGGCCCGGGGCTGGGTGCGCTGAACGAGGCAAGCCCGCCTCCATCCGTGGTCACGGTCTCCACCCCAACCCAGCTGGGGGCGGAGAGAGTCGAGGCCTGCTCCAGGCGGTAGGGTGTCGAGGGTTGCCCGACCAGCAGCGCAACGAAGCGGCCGGGGTCGGTGGCGGGGAGCGGAAGGATGACCGGGGTGGGGCGACCGACCGCTTCAAACGCTCCGATATCCGGGAGGGCAATCCCGTCTCCGTTGCCGTCCTGCGGCCGGGGCACCCCCCGTTGGTCCAGCTCCGTTGCCAGGGTCGGATCCCCGGCATCGATGGCGGGGCTACCGGGCAGAAGGGCATGGGTGAACGTCGGGCCGGCGTTGTTCTGCAGTGGGCCGAGTAGCGGGTCCTTGCCGTAGATATTGCCCGTGGTGTCGCCTGTGATGACGCAATCGTATGCGCCGATCCCCGAGCCAGCCCTCCCGTGGGCCACGCTTCCCCTCGGAGGCTGGCTTCTCCACCGGGCGCGTTCCCGCAGGATCAGCTGAGGCAGGAGACGATTACAGCTTCCCGCGGGGCTTCAGCGGTCCTGCACTGCGCGCGCGTGGATGCCGGTCAGACGCCGAAACATTCCCGGAGCTTGTCCCGGTAGTTGCGGCTCGAGTTGAGCTTGGTGCCATCGTGAAGCACCAGGGTGAAGTCGCCGTGAAACAAGGGATGGAGCTCCTTGACCCGCTCCTTGTTCACGATCATGGAACGGCTGATGCGCAGGAATCGGGTGGTGTCGAGCCGCGCTTCCATGGCCCCCATGGTCTCCCGCAGGAGGTGGGTCGCCTTGCCGACGTGCAGGCTGACGTAGTTGTCGGCCGCCTCGATCCAATCGATCTCCTCAGGCCGGACGAGCACAATCCGCCCGGCCGACTTGATGCTGATACGATCGGGCAGGCCCCCGCGGGGCCGCACCTCGTTCAGCAGTTCGGTCAGCTTCGCCTGGAGATCGGTGGGGGCTGCCGATCCGGCGGCCGCCGGGGGGGCTGCGAGCGCTCGGCGGGCGCGTTCCACCGCCGCCTCGAGCCGCTCCCGGTCAAAGGGCTTCAGGAGGTAGTCGAGGGCATGGACCTCAAAGGCCTGCACGGCGAACTTGTCGAACGCGGTGGTGAAGATGAGGGCCGGGATCGACTTCGGGGGGAGGGCTGCCAGGACCCCGAATCCGTCGAGCTCCGGCATCTGGATGTCGAGGAAGACGAGGTCGGGCTTGAGAGCCGGGATCTGCTCCAGGGCCTGCTGCCCGTTGGAGCATTCGCCAATGATCTCCAGATCCTCCTCGCCGGAGAGGAGGCGCCGGAGGCGCTCCCGGGCGAGTGGCTCGTCGTCGACGATCAGGACTCGTAGGCTCATGGGGTGCCGGGGGCGTCCGACCGTGTGCCGAAGTCGCGTCCCGACCAGGGGATGCGGACCTGCGCACAGAGGCCGCCGTTTTCGTTCGGTTTGAGATCCAGCTGCTGTTGGTCGCCGTACAGGGCGCGCAGCCGGGCGCGGGTGTTTGCCAGCCCGATGCCCTCGCGACCCGCCCGGGCGGGGTCGAGCCCCCTGCCGTTGTCGACGACGGAGAGCTCCAACACCGCCCCCTGCCGGCGGGCCCTCAGCTCGATGCGCCCGGGGCGCGCCAAGGGCTCGATCCCATGCCGGATGGCGTTTTCCACCAGCGGCTGGAGTACCAGATTTGGGACCGTGGCGTCGAGCGTTTCATCCGGGATCGCCATGGAGACCGTGAGGCGGTCCCCGAACCGGGTCTGCTCGATCTCGAGGTAACGGCGGAGGAATTGGATCTCCTCCCGGAGCGTGACCTCCTGGGTGTCGCTGGCGTCCAGGGCCATGCGGAGGAGCTCGCTCAGGCGGGTGAGCATCCGGTCGGCCGCCTCCACGTCCCGGTGCATCAGCTCGGCAATCGCGTGCAGGGAGTTGAAGAGGAAATGGGGGTTGAGCTGCATCTGAAGGGCCTGGAGCTTCGCCTCCACGAGCCGCTTCTCGAGCTCGGCGGCCCGGAGGGTCCGCTCCTGCAGCCGGCTGTAATACTCCCGGGCGTGGGCGACGCTCAGCACCACCCAATAGATGAGCAGGTTGAAATGCCAGGTCTTGAAAAAGAGGGGTCGGACGGTCTCCTGAAGCGACTGGATCCTGCCATCGGGCGTCCCCTGCCAGAGGCTCACCCAGGACCGCAGGGCGACGTACGCGAGCGAGAAGAGGATGCTGGCCGAGACATGGATTCCGAGGTTTCTCACCCAATGGCGCCCCTCCAGGCTGAGGCGGGCGGCCAGGGCGATCGGGCCCAGGGAGAGAAGCGCGAACACGTACCAGTCGGCCAGGGAAAACCCGAGCGCCTGCCGCCACGAGACCGGCCGTCCGAACTGGGCGCTGGAGATGTAGAACTGGCCGGCAAAGAAAAACCCGATCAGCGTCCAGAAGACCAGGAACAGGGTCCACCGTCGCCACCGCGTCGCGGCATCCATCGGGGATGGGCTCATCGGGGGGGAGAGTAGGGAACCGGGCCCCCCGAGTCCAAGGCCTGAATTGAGGCCGGGGCCCCCCCATTTCCCCTTGCCTTTGCGAACGGGGGCGGTGCTTTCTACAGACGCGCAAGATGTCGAACCCCTCCACCAGCCCGGGGACTCCGGGAGACGATGCCGTGATCGGGCGCGCCTTCTGGCGGTCGCTCGTGATCCTGGGGGTGATCGTGGCCGGGGCGCTCGGCGTGTTTTTCTGGGACAGCTGGCGCTCCGAGCGGAGCGTGGTTGACCAGACCCCCCTCGATCCCCCCGAGACGCGCAAGGCCCCCCTGGAATCGATCCCTCGGATGGCCTTCACCGACGTGACCTCGGCGGCCGGGGTCCACTTCACCCACTTCAACGGGGCGACCGGCGAGAAGCTGCTTCCGGAGACCATGGGAGCCGGGGTGGCCATCCTCGATTTCAACGGGGATGGGCTGCAGGACCTGCTCTTCGTCAACGGGACCGACTGGCCCTGGACCCGGCCGGAGGCCCGGCGTAGCCCGCCCCCGACGGCAGCGCTGTACCAGAACATGGGCGGGGGCCGGTTCGCCGATGTCACCACGGGGAGCGGGCTTGACCGCCCGTTCTACGGCACCGGGGTGGCCGCCGGGGATTACGACAATGACGGACGGGTGGATCTCTTCCTCTCCGGGGTGGGGGGGATGAGGCTCTTCCACAACGAGGGGGGAGGGCGGTTTCGCGATGTCACCACGGAGGCCGGCCTGGGGTGCGGGCCCGAGGACTGGGGGACGAGTGCCGCGTTCCTCGACTACGACAACGACGGGAAGCTCGACCTCTTCCTCTGCCAATACGTCCGCTGGAGCCGGGAGATCGACATCGCGGTGAACTACCGGCTGGTCGGGGTGGGCCGCGCCTATGGGCCGCCGAGCAACTTCCCGGGGGCCCAGCCCCGCCTCTATCACAATGAGGGAGGGGGGCGGTTCCTCGATGTCTCCGCGGCAAGCGGCATCCAGGTGACCAACCGGGCGACGGGACTTCCCATGGCCAAATCGCTTGGGGTCGCCCCGGTCGACCTCGACCGGGATGGATGGATCGACCTGGTGGTGGCGAATGACACCGTCCAGAATTTCGTGTTCCACAACGAGCGAAACGGCCGGTTCCGCGAGGTGGGGGCCACGTCGGGCATCGCGTTCGACAGCTATGGCGGGATCCGCGGCGCCATGGGGATCGACGCCGCGCGGGTGCAGGAGGAGGACCAGCTCTCGATCGCGATCGGGAACTTTGCGAACGAGATGACCGCCTTTTACGTGGCCCAGCGCGATCCGATGCTCTTCAGCGATGAGGCGATCGGGCAGGGGATCGGCCCCACCAGCCGGCTCTCCCTGACGTTCGGGGTCTTTTTCTTCGACTACGACCTGGATGGGTGGCTCGATTTCCTGACCGCCAACGGCCACATCGAGGAGCAGATTCATCAGGTGCAGAAGAGCCAGGAGTACCGGCAGCCGGCCCGCCTGTACTGGAACGGGCATGGGGTTCCGGGCGGGGCCGGGTTTGTCAGTGTTCCGCCCGAGAGGGTGGGGCCCGACTTTGCAAAGCCGATGGTGGGGCGGGGATCCGCCTTTGGGGACCTCGACGGGGATGGGGATCTGGATGTGGTGATCTCCCAGGTCCAGGGGGAACCGCTGGTCTTGAGGAACGATCAACGGCTCGGACATCACTGGGTCCGGTTCCAGCTCCAGGGGACGCGGTCGAACCGGGACGCCATCGGGGCCTGGATCCAGCTCACGGTGAAGGGGCGGGTGCTCTGGCGGCAGGTGATGCCAACCCGCGGATATCTCTCCCAGTCCGAGCTCCCGGTGACCATCGGGCTTGGGGACTCGACGGCGATCGACGAGGTTCA
>DMJJ01000095.1 GCA_003452185.1 Verrucomicrobiales bacterium
CCGTGATCCGTGCCGTCAGCCAGCCTGCCAACGCCGCCGACCCGCTCACCCCCAGGCCCACCGGCTCGGAGGCCCAGTTCCGGGTCATCGTCCACGTCAACCAGTCCGGCCAGGCCCGGCTGCTCCAGCAGGTGACCCTGATGTGGACCAACGGCGTGTCCGATACTCAGGGAAACATCCTCCGGCCGGGGCACCGGGTGCTGGTGACGGATGACTCCCTGCTGGGGAAATTCACCGGATCGTCGCTTCGCGACGGCCAGCCGGTCGGCCGGCGGATCAGCACGGTCGCCTTCAGCCATCCCCGTCCGATCACGATGAGCGGGGTTTTTGGGGACCCCACGGCCCCGCTCGCCTGCTCGGTGCTCACCGGCTACGACGACCCGCTCAACCCGTTCAAGCATCGCTTCCATCCCGACCACGACAACCTCGACGAGACCCGCTCCAAGATCCTTGCCGAGGGGGTCGAGTCGTTCTCGCTCAACCGTTCGGTCACCTTCCGTTTCACGGATGCGGACCCCGAAGGGCTTGGCACCTCCCAGTGGGGGGACAACCAGCTGGGGGGCGAGTACACCGAAACCATCACGGGGCTGCATCGGGCCCCGATTGTCATCCGCGGCATCTTCCGCCTCAACCGTGTCTCCCTGATCCCGTTCCTGGACAACGAAGGCTGATCCAGACCCCCATTTTACAACCCCGAACCGATCCCGACCCATGCGCCACCATCGCTCCCTCACTGCCATGAAAAAGTTCCTGAGCCGAATTGCCGTCGTGCTTGCCGCCGGCGCAACCACCGCGACGGTTGCGACCGCCCAAACCGTCGCCGTCCCTGCCTCCATCAACTATCAGGGAGTGCTGGCGGATGGCCTGGGCAACCGGATGCCGGACGGAAACACGAACGTGGTGTTCCGTCTCTTCACCCTCGCCCTCGGCGGAAACCCGGTCTGGGGGCCGAAGACCAACTCGGTGGCCGTCGTGGGTGGAAGCTTCAACACGCTGATCGGGGGGGCCGATCGCCAGACCCCGGCGCGCGACTTCGGTGCCGTCATGGCAGCCCAGTCCCTGATTCCCAACACCTCCGTCTACCTCGAAGTCTCGGTTGGGAACAATCCGGTGGTGCCGCGCCAGCAGATCCTTTCCGCCCCATACGCGATGCTGGCCGGAAACGCCGGCAAGCTGAACGGCTTCAGCTGGGCTGACCTCCTGAACGCCGAGAACCCCGTCACCGGGAAGCTCGACGGCTCGAAGATCGCGCCGGGAACGATCCCGGCCGCCGCTTTGAGCCCCGCCGCCGACCAGGGGAGCGTCGTGGTCTCCGGCCCCCTGAACACCCCGCGCCTCAAGGTGATCCGGGGGACCGTTAGGGATATCGGCGTGAACGTCGGATCCGGTTATACAACCACCTGGGACGGGACGAAGATGAATATCGCCTTCTCGACTCCCTTCAGCGGCTTCCCGACGGTCACGGTGAGCGCAATCAACGCGGCCGTGGACGCCAACACACTGCCCATAATCTATACCGATTATGATGCAAACGGGGCGCGTGTTCACCTAAACCAACTCTACCTCACCCAGTTGACCGCAACTCCCCCGGGGCAGCTCTTCGGTAACGAGCCGGTCACCTGGGTGAACCCTGGAATCACTTTTTACCCCTTTAGTTTCATTGCGATCGGGCCCGAGTAAATCGAGGACCACCCCAGCCACCCCCGGTCAGGCCACCGCCTTGCCGGGAGGGGCCTCCAGACTCCCCCTTGTCGGGGGAGTCACCCACAGAAGCGTGTGAGACTGCGGCGGACCCGAAAACTGAGATTCGACCCTATGAGAGCCTTGCGAACTGATCTTTCAAACGCCTGCCTTGGCCTCCTGGCGTGCTGCCTGGTGGCGGCCCCTGTTGCGCGCGCGCAACAGCCGCCTATCCTGGTCGGCACCCCGAACTACGAGAACCGGGTTTTCGTCCCGCGCCCCGACCCCTCGCTCCCCGTGACCGGGGCCCAGCCGGGGTCGATCGCGATCTTCAACGGGAGCGTCACCCCTCCCGTCGCCGGTCCGGGGCTCTCGCTCATCCGCTCAGGCTTCGGGCAGCCCCTCCAGTCGTACATTCTTCTCAAGCCCTCGGTCCAGGTCGGTGGCGAATTGACGCCTGATGACCCGTCGTTGGTCGGGGTCAAGCCGGACAACATCGACCCCTCCTCCAAGGTCTACTGGCTCGCCTCGCAAAAGAAGCTCATCGCGACCGACGGCGGCCTGGTCACCCTGACCTGGGGCAGCACGGTCCGGCAGTATCTGATCTCCACAGCTCCCGCCCAATCTCCCATGGGCCTGTACTGGGCCCAGACTTCCACCGGAGGGGTTGGCGGACCCGCAGTTCAGATCCCCAATACGATCGGAGTCACCTTTCTGTGGAACAGCAGCGTTCCCCCCAACAGCCTGACCCTTGCATCGGGCACCTTGACGGCTGGGTCCTCGGCCCAGGGCCTGATCGTTCTCGTCTATACGAACAAATCGACCGGCGCCTACATTGGGCGTGAGGTGGTCGATGTCCGGGATTCAACTCCGACAGCCAGCCAGGCGTTGACCACCGTGATCGGCACGCCCCTGGCCCCGAGCCTTGTCGTGACCAACCCCGGCGCCGCTGTGTTCCGCGCCGGCCTCGGCGGGGCGGATCCGTCGGCCCGGTACGTCGACCAGTACCTCCGTCCGGGGGACCCGGCCAGCGGTCTTGCGTTTGCCTACCGCCAGACCACCGCGCTGGGACAGATCAATGTCTTTTGGACTCGCGGCGGCCTTGCCGGGATCGTCTGGCCCTATGAGATGGACTCCTACAATGCCGTCTGGCCCGACTACGCCACCGGCACGACGATGCGTCTCTACCTCACTGAGGATCAGAACGACGCGGCCACCACCTCCCCCCCGGTCGACCTGACCGCCGCCCCCTTTGTCAAAATCCACTACAACGATGAGATTCCGGAGGCGACGAACATCGTCGGTCGTTCCCTGAACCTCTGGCTTCAGGGGAAGTCGCTGCATGCGGCACGCCAGACGGGGCATGTGCTCCTGCATTACGAGAACGTTGCCGGCGTTCTCAGCAACGGGTTCCTCGGTCTGCAGGTCGTGCAGGTGGTTCCGAACATTCCGGACCTCTCCTCCAATGTGCCGATTGGGACCGCTCTCGGCGCCAGCCACACCTATGACAACCCCCCCCTCGCCGGCAAGGCGACCAAGGGGACACAGACCCCGATCGGAGGGCCCTCCTTCCTCTACGTGCACGATGTGGATGGACCGATGAAGGGCCTGATCTACCCGGTGCGGCCCTTCACGACCTCCGACGTCGAGGTCTTCTGGATGCGGAAGGGGCTCCTCGGGGTCGCGTGGCCGTACGAGATGGCCAACTACGCCGCTGCCTGGCCTTCGAACCCGCAGATCTACGTCCGCGGTGACTCGCAGGATGCCCTCGGGGCCGTGGTCGACATTCCCAAGGCCCTCAACGCCGAACTCAAGTATCAGGAGCCCCCGCTGGTGGCCTCCCTTGCCAGCGGTGGCACCCGGTTCACCTCGACCGGCGATGGGTTCATTCTGCTAAAGTACGCCTATGGGCTGCCGGCTGGCGCGCAACTCGGGTTCCGGGTGGTGCATTCCGTGCTTCACAACGACGCCAGGTTCAACCTGACGGCGAAGAGCTGGGGAATTGGGACCGAGATTGTCGACGCCTACCACCAGGTCTCCGCGACCAACTCCCTCTCGGCCAAGCCCGGGTATATTCACGTCGCCCCCCGGGTGACGCCGTTGGAGGACCGGTATGCCTTCAACATCTACACCAACACGGGGCAGATTTTCCCGGTTAACACAGGAAACCTGGAGGTCTGGTGGATGAACCTCGACTCGGAGGGGATCCAGTGGCCCTCGCTGGTGAAGCGCTATGGCGCGGTGTGGCCCGCTGCCCCCGCCATCGTCATCGCCAGCGGCCGCGGGACCGGCCCGCTCTCGCCATCGACCTACCCCGACCCCCAGATCTATTTCCAGAACGATCCCTCCCTCCCGGGCTTCAACCCGAACGACGAGCATGCGGTGATCCGGCCTCTCGGAACCGACGTTGCGATTTTCCCGCTTCGCAGCGACCTCGGGACCCCGGGCACCTCGCTTCCGTTCGTCCTCATGCACTACGCGGTCCCGGGGCCGGGGGCCCGACGCGGTTTCACCGTTTGGAGCGTCGCTGCGGAGGACGCAGCCAACAAGTTCAGCTATCTCGGCCTGGCCGGGACGCGAATCAATCCGCCGTACCCGCTCGGAACCCTCGGGGCTCCCTGTCCCCAGACCCGTGGCGTTGCGGGACCGTACTGGCAGGATCGCAACGGGGCCTTCTGGGCCCGCGCCGCCGGGGATGACGGCGCCGGGACGAATGTCGTGATGCAGTGGTTTTATCCGGCGCTCGACTCATTCTACTTCCCGACCGGGCAGGCCATCCGGACCGGGGCGTGTGTCCCCTGGCTCGACCTCTACGCCCAGAGCCCCGGGACCCCCCTCTCGGTGCCGACAACCGTCTACTGGCCGGATGCCATCCCGGTCGCGCTCACCAACCGGCTTACCCCGGCGGTGCTCCCCCAGCTCGAGGTGGGGGAGACCCTGATCGACGCCCGTCGCGGGCTGCCGGACATCGGTGGCGAGTGCAGCGTCGAGCTGCTCTACCAGCAGTCGCTGGCCCGCAAACTCGGGGCGAGCGTCGCCCTTATCGACCCGACCCGTGAGATGCGGGTCCCGCTGGCGGCTCTGCCCGGTGATGTCGCAACGGAAAACATCGGGGGCCAGATCTTCTTCAAGAACCTGCCGCCCTCGCTCCGTGTGCGGCTCTACTACGATCCCACCGCGCTCCAGCTCGCGTTCCGAGGGACGAACGTTCACACCATCTCGGGCTCCTACCTGCTGCCGAACGTCATCACCCCCCGGGAGAAGGGGATGCTCATCGATCCGAAGTTCCGCGGGGCCGATGTGAAGTTCTCCAGCGCCCTCACGGCCCTCGCCGCCTTGACGGCCACCAACCAGCCGAGCGGCCCGAACGACCCGCGCAATGACTCCACCGCCCTGACTGCGGGGGTCGCCTCGGGAACGGGCTACGTGACCCTGGCGACCGGGAGCAGCACCAATCGCTGTAACCCGTCGGTCGAGGTGAAGCTGGCGATTCTCAAGGTCGACTGCCCGCTCCATGAGGGAACCTTGAAGGTGCTCGATCCGAGCTCGCCGTTTGATGAGAAGCTCTCGCTCCGGTACGACACCGAGTTCGGAGGGTTCTCCGAGAAGTATGCCTTTGAGTGGCGCTACATCCCGGACGCCGACGGGACGCAACCCCCCGTGCCCGGGGCGAACCAGGCGCCCAACTGGCTCCCCCTGGCGACGATCCCCACGAGCGGGGTCGGCGCGCTGGATGTGACCATCGAGGGTTCCGGGATGATGACCCTGAGCGACAATTGGATCATCTGCCGATACCGCCCGATTGATCTCGCCAACCCCTGTGGCACCAACCACTGGAGCGCCTGGTCCGCCCCGCAGCTCCAGGAAGGCTGGATCAAGCGCGTGGTGCGCGGGATCAACCCGTTCGAGCAGCGCTTCAAGGACCTGGGCAATCCCACCCGCACGGTGGACACCACCCTCAGCATGCTGGCCGAGGCTGGACGCCGGTGGGAGGGGGACATCCCGCTCGACCCGGACAAGATCGCCAAGTACGGGCTCATCGAGATCTACGAGACCGTGATGAAGGAAGGGATCAAGCTCAGCATCGAGGCCAATCCTCCCGTGGACTTCGCCCCGGTGGACAACCAGCTGATGCTGGTGGCGGGGCGGCTCTCCGACCTTTACATGCTCCTCGGCAACGAGGCTTTCTCCGACGCCTCGGATCCGACGATCAGCGTCGGTGCGTCGCCCGACCTGGCCTATGTCGCCGCCGCTCCCTCGATCCACGCCTTCATGAACCAGGTGCCGAACATCCTCGAGGAGGAACTCAACCTCTTGCGCGGACGCGACGACACCAAGGCGCCCGGCGTGGCCCCCTCGCCCGTCTACAACCGGCTTTACTGGAACTTCACCGGCGACTTCGGTGAGACCGCCTACGTGCTCAAGCACGCGATCCGCGATGAGCTTGGGAACAACGACGGGGTGATCAACGTGGAGGACGCGGCGAAGATCTATCCCCAGGGGCATGGGGATGCCTGGGGGCACTACCTCACGGCCACGAAGTACTTCTACCGCCTGCTTCGGAACCCGAGCTTTACCTGGACTCCGCGGTCGGAGGCGACCCTCGTCGGCGACCAGCCGGTGACGGTCAACTACGTGAATGAGAGAAAGTTTGCCCGTGCCGCCGCCGCCAAGGCGAAAGCCGGGGCGGAGATCGTCAACCTGACTTATCGCGAATACTACGACGAGGATCCCGGAAACCAGTGGCGGGGGTACAAGGATGCCCTCAAGACCCCGCGCAGCGCGAAGATCGCCACGCTGGAGGCCCGCGCCTGGGGTCTCTCGGAGTGGGGGATGCGGGCCGGGCAGGGGACCCTGATGGATTGGATCGTCGGAAACGCGCTCCTGCCCGACGTCGACAACTCCTCCCATGACTTCGCCCTCCAGAAGGTCGACCGGACCACGGTCTCCGACCTCCGTGAGATCTCCAGCTCCCTGGACTCGATCCAGAGCGAAGTGGACAAGGCCGACACCGGGGTGAACCCGCTGGGCCTGGCCAAGAATGTCATGCCGTTCGACATCGACAGCAGCCAGATCTCCGAGACTGGCGGCAAGACCCATTTCGAGCAGATCTACAACCGTGCGGTCAGCACCCTCAACAACGCCATCACGGTCTTCAACTACGCCAACAACGTGAGCCAGCAGCTCCGCCGCCAGGCGGATGATTCGACGGAGTTCACCAAGGCGGCGAACGACCGGGTGGCGGACTTCAAGAACCGGCTGATCGAGATCTTCGGGACCCCGTATGCGGACGACATCGGGAATGGGGGGCAGACC
Source organism: Verrucomicrobiales bacterium (assembly GCA_003452185.1). Lineage (GTDB taxonomy): Bacteria > Verrucomicrobiota > Verrucomicrobiia > Limisphaerales > UBA11320 > UBA11320. The sequence continues at coordinate 6,997 of DMJJ01000095.1, forward strand.
TACGCGGCGGGCTATGACGGCCCCGACATCCAGCACTACGACTATGTCGATCCATCGGCGCTGCTCGGGATCCCTCCCGGGCGCTCCGAGACGTTCCGGGCCAACTTCAAGGATGCTTACGTCGATGACACCGGGGCCGTGAGCCTGGCGCCGTTGACGGTCACCTACAACCTCTCCCGGGACGGTTTTGGCTTCGTGAAGCCGCCGAGCTGGACCGGCCAGCGGAAGGCCTCGGGCGAAATCCAGATGGCCCGTTCGGACCTGCTCCAGGCCCGGTTCCGGTTCGTGCAGGCGCTCGGGTCCTACAACAACCTGATCGCCCAAATCCAGACCGAGGCGGCCACGCTGGAGGCACAGTTCAGCCTCCATGCGGATGAGATCACGATCCTCACGACGGATCTCTCCAAGCAGAAGAGCCTCGACTCCCAGATTCTCAACGCCACCGAGGCGGAGCTGAACTGGCGTCGCGCCGCGCGGATTGTCGATGAGGTGGCGGCCGGCGTGGCGGAGATGCTTCCTCAGGACCTGATCGTGGGCCTCTCGGATGGTGGCGACATGACATCCGTGGCGCGCGGGGCGATCCGCCTGGCAGGCTCCGCAGTTTCCGAGACCCTCCAGTACGAGGCCGACCAGGAACAGTTGACGACGATCTCCGACCAGCAGGCGAAAACCGAGCTGGAGGCCCAGAGCAACATTGACCTCACCACCAAGCGCAACAACTTCGACAACGTGTCGGCCCTCGGGCGCCTTCGCGAGCTTGTGCGCCAGGAGGTCCCGCAGCGGGTTGAAATCCAGGGGCTGCAGGAGGCGATGCAGCAATCGATCGCCCGTTACCGCTCCGCCCTCGCCCGCGGGTTCCGGCTCCTTGAGGACTATCGCCGCTTCCAGCGGGAGACCGCCGCCAAGGTTCAGACGGAGCGCTACAAGGACATGGCCTTCCGGATTTTCCGGAACGACGCGCTCCAGAAGTATCAGGCGCAGTTCGACCTCGCCGCCTCGTATGTCTACATGGCGGCCCGGGCCTTTGACTACGAGACGAACTTCGACCCGAGCGACCCGCGGTCGCCCCGCGCCCTGATGAGCCAGATCATCCGGAGCCGTGCAATCGGGCTCATCCAGGATGGGCAGCCCCAGACGGGAGGGGCCACCGGGGATCCCGGCCTCGCGGACGCCATGGCACGGATGATCAACAATTGGGCCGTCCTGCAGGGGCAGTTCGGGTTCAACAACCCCCAGCGGGAGGAGATGCAGTTCTCTCTCCGCCGCGAGTTCTTCAGGATCCCGGCCGCCGGGGCCACCAACGATGCCCTCTGGCGCACCACGCTCGAGCGGCTCATCGTCCCCAACCTCTACGATCTGCCCGAGTTCAAGCGGTTCGCGCGCTTCATCTCCTCGCAGACCGTGGAGCCGGGGCTCGTGATTCCGTTCAACTCCACGATCGACCTCGGTCTGAACTACTTCGGCCGCCCGCTGGGCGGCGGGGATCACGCCTACGACGCGAGCCACTTCGCGACCAAGATCCGCTCGAGCGGAATCTGGTTCAACAACTACAACAACCTCGCCCTCTCCGACACGCCCCGCGTGTTCCTGATCCCGATCGGGAGCGACGTGATGCGGTCGCCCGTCGGCGGCGGGTCCGGCAGCCGCGAGTGGAAGATCGAGGAACAGACGATCCCGGTACCGTTCCCGCTCGGAAACGGCGTCCCGTCGGACGCGGGTTGGATCCCGATGAACGACACCCTGAGCGGCAGCTTCATCGACATCCGGCAGTATGCCCCGTTCCGGGCCTATCACGATGCCGGGTACAACAAGTCGCAGGTCACGTATGACAGCCGCCTGATCGGGCGCTCGGTTTGGAACACGCAGTGGTGGCTGGTGATCCCGGCCGGGTACCTGTCCAACGACCGGACCGAGGCCCTGCAGCGGTTCATCAACGGCGCGCTGGTCAACGGAGTGCGGGATGGAAACGGGATCAAGGACATCCTGATGCTCTTCCAGACCTATTCCTACCAGGGGCAGTAGCCCCCGCGCCGCCCGGCGATCCTCGTCCCCCCCGTCCCGGGCCCCTGTGGGCCTGCGGGAGCGGGGGGGGAGGGATCGGGGAGCCGGCAGGGGAGAACGCCCGTTTCATCGTGGTTCACCGGATTTCTATGACAGCCTATCGTCGCCTCCTCCAGCGGTCCGTAGGGGTACTCCTTGCCCTCTGGGTCGCCGCCGCCGGCCCGTCGACGACGTCCGCCTCCGGGGTGGGAGGGGGCGCAGCCTCCCTGCCGGGCGGCCCGGGGAGCTTCGAGGGGATGGGGGAATCGTTCCAGCCCTCGGTCAGCACCGGGACGGCCGCATACTCGATCGGATTCTCCGCCACTGTGGGAGTCGGGGGGATGGCCCCTCACCTCAGCCTCTCGTATGAGGGGGGGGGCGGCAACGGGCCGGTCGGCTTGGGCTGGAGCTTTTCCCCCGGGCTCATCCAGCGGAGGGCCGACAAGGGGATCCCACGCTACGTCGACGGCCCGAACGGGATTGACGATGACCACGATGGGGACATCGACGACGCCGCCGAGCTCGATGTGTTCCTCTCCCCCTCGGGCGAGGATCTGGTCCCGTTCCAGGAGGGAGCGACGACAAACTATTTCAGCAGGGTTGAGGGGGGATTCGTCCGGTACCGGCGCGTGGACGACCATTGGGAGGCGACCGCCCCCAACGGCCGACGGATGCTGTACGGGGTGACCCCCTCGGCGCGGATCGCCGATCCGGCGGATCCCACCCATGTGTTCCAGTGGCTCCTGGAGCGGGAGGTGGACACGCATGGGAATGCGATGGAGTACCGCTACGCCTCGTTTCCCGGCCCCGGCAACCTCAACGAGAAGTTCCTCTCGGAAGTGCGATACGGCCCCGGCGGCGGCCCGTGGACCTATTTCCATTTTGTCTCCTTTGAGTATGAGGACCGTGCCGACTGGTTCGAGGACTGCCGCGCGGGGTTCGTGGTGCGCAGCGGCAAGCGACTCTCGCGAGTCAACATGGGGACCCAGGGCCTCCTGCTTCCCGGCCACGCCCAGGGGGACTTCAACCACGACGGGGTGGAGGACAACCTCAACCGGCGTTATGTGCTGGGGTACCAGGCCGACACCTTCGCCAGCATCCTCCACTCGGTCACGCTCTACGGTGCGGACGGTGACACCGCCTACCCTTCCAGCACCTACACCTACACGGCGGCGAGCACGGCGCAGAGCATCTCGGCCCTCGGGTCGGTGATCGGGTCTGAGAATGAGCCCCCCTCGACGTTCGAGAATGGTTTTGTCGACCTCGTCGACCTGAACGGCGACGGGCTCCCGGACCTGCTGAGGACCGCATCGGGAGGAGGTGGGCACACCGGCTACATCAACCAGGGGCAGCGTGGTTCAGGTGGCAGCGCCATTCTTTGGAGCACGGGGCAGCAGGTGCTCCCCGGGACCGACGGGCTCGCCTGGTCGACGGATCTTGGGGCCTCCGACACGCACCTTGCCGACATCGACGGGGATGGGCTCCCGGACCTCGTGCAGATCGGGGTCAACGCCGTCTACTACTACCGCAATCAGCCGAGTTTTGGCGCTCCGGGATTGAGTTGGGGAGACAGGGCGCTGCTCACGACCCAGGACTTCATGCCGCCTTCCCCAAGCGGGGATCCCGACGTGCAGACAGGGGATCTCAACTTCGACAAGCGGATCGACATCATCAAGAGCATCCAGATCGGCGACAGCGTTGGCTACCAGATCTGGTTCAACCTTGGAAAGCAGAAGTACTCCTCGAGGGTGACGGTGATTCCGGCCCAGGGGTACCTCTTCAGTTCTCCTGGGGTGCAGTTGACCGACTTCAATGGCGATCGTGTTCCTGACGTGGTCTCGATCCGGCCGTTTGGGATCCGGGTCACGGCGGGCCTGGGGTATGGGCGCTTCGCTCCCGAGGTGCTGGTGCCCCTGCCCGACGGGGAATCGCTCACGGACGACCAGGCCGCGCGGGCACGGCTTGAGGATATCAACGGGGATGGGCTCGCGGACCTCGTCCTGGAGCGAGCCGAGCCGGGAACCATCCGGTTCTGGCTGAATCGTGGCAACTATACGCTGGAGGGGCGGCGGGAGATCACGGGGCTTCCGGTTGCGGTGGGGAACATGAGTGTCCGGTGGGCGGACATGAACGGCAACGGCACCGTGGACCTGGTGGTTGCGGACGACGGGGCCTCCCCCAGGCTTTCGATCGTCGATATCGGGCAGCTCATGGGGTGCGTCCCCCGGGCGAACCTGCTCGTGGAGACACACAACGGCCAGGGGGGAATGACCCGGCTGGAATACCGATCCTCGACGGACTACATGCTCGAGGATGGGACCGATGGGACAGGCAGCTACGCCTACCCTTGGTCCCATGCGATGCCTTTCCCGGTGGATGTCCTCTGGCGGCAGACGGTCACCGACTCGCTGGGGACGTCGCAGGAGATGCAGTTTGCCTACCACGACCCGTACTATGATCCCGTGGAGAAGCAATTCCGGGGGTTTGCGAACGCCGAGCGGATCACCGTGGGGGATGCCACTTCCCCGACCCTGGTGACCCGTTACACCTTTGATGTCGGGGCGACGGAAATCGCCATGAAGGGTCGGCTGCTCCGGTCCAGCGCCGAGCAGGAGGACGGGAAGGTCTTCTCCGAGACCGAGACCACATGGAGCACTCGTGTCTTTGGCGTTGGGATCAACGGCGCCATCTCCCGTTGGGCCGCCCCGGTCGGCGAGGCCACCGTCGTCCGCGAGCTTGGGGTCGGGACGCCGCGGCGCACCGAGTCCGAGACGGTCTATGATGCCTATGGGCATGTCACCGAGAGCAGGATGTGGGGTGTGGTGGAGGATGGGAACAAACTGGCTGGCAACGACGAGGTCTTCTCGTTTCGGGAGTACGCCTCCGACACCAACCTCTGGAGAATCGGGTTCCCCGTCCGTTCCGAGCTCCGGGACGCCCAGGGCCATGTGATCACGCGGACGGAGCACTTCTACGATGATCCGACCTTCTCGGGTGCCAACGCCGGGGTGATTGGCGCCGGGGAGGAGAGCCTGGTCCGAAACTGGTATGACTTTTCACGGGCCGACGGGTTCGTTCGTTCCCAGCGCACGCTCTATGACGAGTACGGGAACCCGGTGCGCTCCTATGACCCGACGGCGGAGGTGGAGCATCCCGAGCGGGGCCACTGGAAGGAGTGGGAGCTGGATCCCCTGTTCCATCAATACACGGTCCGGGAGATCGAGCATGTGGGGGGAGGGCACCCTGACCTGGTCAACCGGGTGGAGTATGACCAGGGGCTTGGGGTGGCGATCCGGATGATCGACGTCAACGGGGCCGAAACACGAAGCGGGTTTGATCCCCTGGGACGCGTGATCTGGGAGCTGGAGCCGGGGGATTCCGAGTCGTATCCCTCGCGTGAGTTCAGCTACGTGGAGGCTCAGCCGTTTGGGGCCGGTGCCCTCGTCAGCTACTCGGAGACCCGCATCCTGGACCGCGCCCCGGGCTCCCTGCCGGGAGCGCCGAAGGAGGCCTACTACCACATTGGCAGAACCTACGTGGACGGGCTTGGCCGCACCCGCATGACCAAGAGCGAGGCCGAGCCGGACCCTGCCACGGGGGCCACCCGCTTTGTCGCGAACGGCGGAACCCTCTACAATGCCAAGGGGGAGGAGATCACCGGCCTTGGGGCGTTCTTCTCCGATACCCTCGCCTTTGAGGACATCACCCGAGCCGGGTGGACAGGCCGGTTCGAGGTGGATGGCCGGTTGCAGCAGCTCGGCCTGGACTCCGCGCCGCAGGCGCACCGGTTCTACGACGCCCTGGGGAGGCCGGTCCGGTCCGTCCTCGCGGATGGCTCGGTCTCCGAGGTTCGGTACGAGCCGCTTATCATCCACTCCTTCGATCAGAATTCCACCGATCCCGGGTCCCCGTTTTTCGGCCGTCATGTCTCCTCACGGATCGATGGGCTGGGCCGCCGGGTGCAGATCGACGAGGTGAACAAGCTCACGGATGACGGGGAGCCCGCCGCGGACTTCGCCGACTGGACCACCCGCTACACCTACCGGGCCGACGGGGCGCTTCTCTCATTCACAGACTCCCAGGGGAACGTCAAGACGCTCACCTATGACGGCCTTGGCCGCTGGCTGAGCATGTCGGATCCCGACCGGGGGACCGGGAGCGTGGTCTACGACGACTCCTCCAATGTGCTTGAGCAGCGCGATGCCAAGGGGCAGGTCGTGCGTTACACCTACGACGGACTCAACCGCCGCCTGACGGAGGACTCCGTGGATGAGGGATCTCAGGAGTTCTCCTATGGGCTGAGCCCGGACGTGGTTTACGAGTACGACACCGCATCGGCCCCCGTGGCCCTGGGGGATGGAACCTCGGCCACCCAGACCAACCTGCTCGGCCGCCTCGCGCATGTGCGCGACACGCAGGGGGATGAGTTCTTCTCCTACGATCTCCGCGGACGGCAGACGTGGAGCGTGAGGACCCTTCCGGACCCGATCCACCGCCAGCCCGTCGCCTACCTCACCGCGCATGAGTATGACCCGATGAATCGGGTCACACGGCTCATTTATCCGGACCGGGATTCGATCGCGTTTGAGTACAACGAACGGACGCTGTTGCGGCGGATCGTCGGGGGACCGAACGGCTATATTATCGCTGACCGGACCTACTCCCCGACCGATCAGGAGACTTCGACGACTTTTGGAAACGGTGTCACCAGCCGTAACACGTATGATTCAAGGCTCCGGCTCGTGGAGGCGCGGGCGGGGGGGGCGGGGGGCCCCCAGGACGCGTTGGTTGCTTACCGGTATCGGTTCGACCGGGCGGACAACATCACCCAGATCCAGGACCTGCGGCCCGAGTCCCTGATCCCGGCCGGCAGCCCCCGCCGGAACACGCAGACGTTCGAGTACGACAGCCTGGAACGCCTGACCGGGTATCACGTCTCGCACGCCCCCCCGGGCGCTCCCCTGACCGAGGATGGCTCCATCCAGTACCGGTACGACCGGGTTGGAAACCTGCTGAAGCAAACCTCCACCCTGGCCCGACAGGAGAAGGGTTGGCCTTCCACCGATCTTGGCAACCTCAAGTACGGCGGCCCGTCGGGCCGCTTCAACCGGGCCGGCAGGGCCTCCGCTGACCCGGGGCCGCATGCCGTGACCGCCGTCGATGACGGGCACCGGGTCCGCCAGGTGGCCTACGACGCCAACGGCAATGTCGTGTCGCTCGGGATGGGGGATCAACTCTCGTGGGATTTCCGGAACCGGCTTGTCGGCTACACCGACGCGGACTCCAGGGCCGAGTACCGATACGACCACGGTGGCCGTCGTGTGAGCAAGCGGGTCTATGGGGCTGCGGCGACCAGTGCGGGCCCTGAGGTCACGACCTATGTAGGCTCCCACTTCGAGATCCGACCGAACGACGAGGTGGTGAAATACGTGTTCGACGGGGGGCGTCGCGTTGCCCAGCTCAGTGGTCGCCTGACCTCGTCCAATCTCATCCAGCGGGTGCGATTGGAGCCGGGCTGGAACCTGCGGGCCCTTTCGATCGCGTCCCCCGACATTCGGGCCCGGCTGCTGGCGGGCCTCCCCGGGGGGGTGGATTCGGTCCGGCTCTGGAATCCCGGGTCGCACAGTTTTGACGAGGTGGACCCCGGCGTGGCCGTCGGCGGGGGGGCGATCCTTTGGATCCACGCCCTGCAGGCCGGGACGATCCCGCTTTGGGGGACGTCCGCCGGCGAGGAGCCGTATCCGCTGGATCCCGGGGGAAGCTTTCTCCCGAGCCGGGGTCCGCTCCCGTTCGATGTCGACCTGCAGCTTCCGGCTGGAGCCCGCGTCTGGCGCTACCAGCATCTCCCCAACCGCTGGGAGATCACCGGGCTTGAGTCAGTCCCCGCCGTGGCTTCCCACCGGACGGTCCCGCCGGGCGAGGCCCTGTTTGTCTCCGTCGATCAACCCTCCCTGGTCCCTTCCACCCCGCCCGGACCCCGGATCCGTTACTACATCGAGGACCATCTCGGCTCCCAGAGCCTGATCACCGACGAGCAGGGTGCCCTTCTCGAGGAGTCGGCGTACTTCCCGTATGGCGGGCTTCGAAACCGCTTCAGCCTCACGTCGACCACCGTTCCCTACGGCTTCGGCGGCAAGGAACGCGATTCCGAGAGCGGGCTCCATTACTTTGAGGCCCGATACCTTGCCACCTCGCTCGCCCGGTTTGTATCCGTCGACCCGATGGAGTCGATCTACAATCCCCAGGGTCTGAACCCCTACGCCTTCGTCGGCAACCGGCCGATCTGTTTCGCAGACCCCTCCGGCATGACGCAAAAGCCGGCTCCCAAAGAGATGGAAGCCAAGTACCGCAAGGGGAAGAACGGGGCTGTCAACGCGATGGGAACCCAGGGGGAGGTGTATGTCAGTGAAAGGGAGCATGCCTCATACGCGCGGAAGTATGGCAAGAACGGGGCGCTGGAAGCGCCGGACAAGATTGTCGTGAAGTACTCCAAGTCCCAGCTCCGCCTCCAGGAAGTGGAGATCTCGAAGAACGGCACCATGGTGTACAAGAACCGGCATGGGAAGCCGGCCGTGGACACCTATGGCCAGGAGGGTATTGGAGGCATGCTCAGGATCCACGGCGAACTGAACGGGAACGTCATGCTCTTTGTTCAGACTGCCAAGGGGAAGATCTACGTCGCGTACGGAATGCCGGGGAAGATCCACCACTCCACGCTCACGGGTGGCAAAGCGGTACTGATGGCTGGCGAGCTTCGGGTGGCGAACGGAAAGGTCCAGATGGTCAACAACAACAGCGGCCACTACCTGCCCGACAAGACCTACCTGACCCACTTTGTCGATCACCTCAAGAGCAACGGCGTGGTTGGGTTTGAAACCCAGGACCGAGGGGAACAGCCCTCCCAGCCGAGCACGCCCACGCTCTCCAGCCCGCCTGTCGGGAATCCCAACTCCAACGCGTACATCAAGTCGCCCGGCGCCGACTACCAGAAGTCACCCGGCGCCGACTATCAAAAGACAGGCAACACCTACATTGCCTCGCCCGCTGAGCCGAGCTATCAGCTGACACCCCGGGCGCACGAGTACATCAGCACCCCCTCCTCGGAATACATCCAGACCCCGGCTGACTCCTCCTACATCAAATCGCCTGTCACATCGGATTACATCCGCTCGCCTCACTAGGGGGGTGTCCCGCAGATAACTGCACATTTGGCGACCGCGGTCAGGACGCCGCGCTGCCTGACGGAAAACGGGTAGTGGCGACGAGAGTGATCGTGAAGCCTCAACCTCCAACGGCGGGCAGATTCCCAGGTGGGGTGGGGTCAGCGAGGTCACACCTGCAGGACCCCAGGGTGGCGCAGGCCGGATCAGGGGCTGATCCTCACCCTGAAGAAGGCCGTGGCGTTGACGCCGGAGGGATCGATCTCGAAGGCGGCATCGCCTCCGTTGCCCGCCAGGGTCGCGAGCTCACGCCACTGGATCATGTCATCCGATCCGTAGAGCGTGTACCCCACCCCCCCCACGGAGCGGAACGCCACCAGAATGTGGCCCGTCCCGGGGGCAACGCGGAGGGTGAGCGCGGGGCGATGGTCGGTCCATCCCACGAGCTCCAGATCAAAGCTCGCATCCGGAGTGTTGGCGCTCACCTGGTGCAGCTCCACCGCCAGGAGGTTGGTTCCCTCCACCAGCAGGGCCGGGTCAAGGGTCGAGGGATGGAACACTTTCTCGTCCGCTCCGGTCACGAGCGAGGCCGCTGTCGTTTCAGGGCTGATCACCCCTTCAGGCATGTTGCTGCGAAGCACCTCGGTGCCGTTCAGATAGACCACCGCCCCGTCATCGCGCAGAAGCCGGAGCTCCAGGTTCGTCAACGTCATGGCGAGGGAGACCGGAAACGCGCGGCGAAAGTAGCTCGTGATCGGCTTCGCGGCGGGATCCGGCCCGAATCGCATCACGGTGGCCTCGTCTCCATCCCCATACCCCAGCTCCGCCGGCCCGCTGAGCCAGGCCGCGTCATCAAATCCAGGCTTCATCCAGCCGGGTCCCGGGTCGGGGCCCAGGTCGAGGTAGCGCCAGATCGATCCCTGCGGGACAAGGGTGACAAGGGAGGGGGTCGGTCCAAGGCCGGCATACCAGTAAAATCGGGCGGTCAGGGTGCTCCCGGCCCCCGGAGTCTGAAGGGTGTGGGTGGCGGTTCCTCCGTCGGACCAACCGGCGAACTCAAAGGTGTTCGTCGGCTGGACGTACGGGCTGACGACTCCGATGCTCCGGGCGACGCCGACCACACCGGTCACACTCGTCGGGGTCGCGATCAGGGCTCCGTCCAGAAGCAACGGAAGCCCCGGGGGATCGGTGGCCAGCGTGAACCCGCCCCGAAGCGGCTGCACATCGCGGGTCACGTTGGTGGAGAGCCCGCCCGAGTCGACCACCGTCAGCAGCACCCGGTAGAAGGCCTCGGGGTCGGGATCCACCTCGGTCGGGATCAGGTAGTCGGCCGTCGCCGACCCGCCTGCCCCGGGATCCACAAGGTCGGCCATCCCGGAATGATGGAACTCGAGGGTCCAATGGAATGCGGAGCCCGGCAAGACCCCATCCTGGGCGTCGGTCGCCTCCGCCGCCAGGTGCAGCGGCTGCCCTGCGGTGTAGGCGCTTCCCGGAGGCGGGGCGAGAAGGGCGACGGTCGGCGGGGTGTTGAGGATCACCTCCTCAAACCGTGCGGTGAAGGTCGTCGGAGCGGAGGGGACCGCGATGGCATGCGCCGCGGCGCCGCCGTCGGACCAGCTCTTGAACTGGTAGACCCGTCCCGCCGCGTTGGTGAGGCGCGTCACGACATCCAGGGAGCGCGCAATCCCCACCACGCCCGGGTAAGGGACGTCCAGTTGCGCTGCGGCGGAATCCAGGAGCACGGCCGGCAGCCCCGGCGGAAGCGTTGAGAGGGTGAAGCTGGATTGAACCGGGAGGACATCCCGGTAGGTCGTGCCGACAAGCGAGGCCGAGTCGGTGACGGCCAGCTGAATTCGATAGAATGCATTGGGATCCGGATCGACGTCCACGGGGAGCGCCAGGGACCCGTTGGTGATCCCGCCGCGAATCCGCATCGCGTAGTCGACTTTCCCGCTGTGGTGGAAATCGATCCGCCAGGCGAACGCCCCCGGCCCCAGACTCCCATCCTGCGGGTCGGTCCCCCGGCCCTCGAACAGCAACGTGTCGCCGGCCCGGTATTGGGTGCCCGTCGTGGGGGTCACGATCTCTGCCACGGGAGGGGTGTTGACCACCTCGGCATACGCGGCCGTGAACGTGGTCGCAGCCGCCGGGGTGTTGATCGGGTGGGTCAGCGCCCCCCCGTCCGACCATCCGGTGAACTGGTAGCGTTTCCCGCCGTTGGTCACGAGGTTCAGCGCGGCCAGCGTGCGTGTCACCCCGACGACCCCCGTGACTGTGATGCCGGAGGTGAGGGGGCCGGAGTCGATGCGGAGGCCCGGGAGCCCCGCGGGGGCGGTGGCCAGGGTGAAGGCTTGGAGGTTGGGGGCCAGGTCACGGCTCACGATCGAGGTGGCATTGCTGGCATCGGTGGCGGAGAACACGACTCGGTAGAATGCCGTCGGATCGGGATCGACGACCCGGGGCAGGGGAAGGGAGGTCGAGAGGAGGCCGGGGGTCGCCGGGAGGAACAGGTCCGTGACGCCCGTATGGTGAAACTCGACGCTCCAGCTGCAGGCTCCCGGCGGCAGGGTCCCGTCCTGGGTGTCGGTGGCCGAGCCGGCCAGCAGGAGGAGGTCGCCCGCGGAGTAGAGCGAGCCCGCGGCCGGGGAGAGGAGAGTGAGCTGCGGCGGCGTGTTGGTTGCCACCACGCGGGGTTGAAAGCTCGCGGTGTAAGTCGTCGGCACCAGCGGCGTCGGGATCGTGTGCGAGGCTGCCCCACCGTCGGACCACCCCGTAAAGTCGTAGACCTGCCCGGCGTTGGTCACCGAGGTGGCCACCCCCAGGGAGCGGGTGACGCCCACAACCCCGGTGACGGAGATCCCGGAAGGTACCGCGGCACCGTCGAGCAGAAGCGCCGAAAGCCCCTCGGGCGCCGTCTTGAGCAGGAAGGTCTGGCGGTTCGGCAGGATATCGCGGATCGCGGTCCCGACGCGGGAGCTCGAGTCGGTGACCGCGAGGTTGATCCGGTAGAAGGCGTTCGGGTCGGGATCCACCGCCGTCTCAAGATGCAGTTGCCCGTTGGTAATCCCTCCCTGGATGGGAAAGGCGTAGTCGACCTGCCCGCCGTGGTAGAAGTCGACCCTCCAGGCGAAGGCCGACGGCGGCAGCAACCCATCTTCGGCATCCACCCCGCGTCCATAGAAGAGCAGCGTCTCCCCGGCGCTGTAGGTCGTGTCCTCGACCGGCGCCAGAATGTCGGCCAGGGGCGGGGTGTTGGCCAGGACGTGGAATGTGGCGGTGTAGGTTGTGGGGACCGGCTGTGTCGTGATGGAGTGCACCGCGGCCCCGCCATCCGACCAGGAATCGAACTGGTAGGCCTTCCCGGCATTCGTCACCAGGAGCGGCGTCCCCAGGGTGCGAACCACACCCACCACCCCGGTCACGGTCAGGCTGCCCGGGACGGGCTGGCTGTCCAGGAGCAGTGGCAACCCGGGGGGCTGCGTCTGAATCTGGAAGGTCTGCTTTGTTGGCAGGATCTCCCGGTAGGTGACGGTGGTGGCTCCCTGGGAGTCGGTGACAAAGAGGTAGATCCGGTACCAGACGTTGTCCGAAACCTCGATATTGGCCGGGATGGGATAGGTGCCGTTGGTGATGCCCACCGTGACCGGCATCCCGGGATGGGTATGGGTGTCGTGGTGGAGGTCGATCCTCCAGGAGAAAGCTCCCGGCCCCAGGGGGCCATCCTCGGGATCAGTGGCGGTGCCGGCAAACGCTACGGAGGTCCCGGCGACATACAGGCTGCCCGGGGCAGGGAGGGTGATGGTTGGCACCGGCGGCTGGTTGGTCGCGACGGTCAGGTCGGCAGGCGGGCTCGTGACCGAACCATAGGGGTTGGCGACCCGGCATTGAAAGAGGGCCCCATTGTCGGCGAGCACCGTGGCAGGGGTCGTGTAGCTCGTGCCCGTTGCCCCGGGAAGATCAACCCCGGCCCGCTGCCACTGGTAGGAGAGGGGGGGAGTTCCTGAGGCGGTGATGCTGAAGGTCGCCGCCGATCCCACGGCCACCGTCTGGCTTGTCGGCGGGACCGTGATCGTGGGGGAGAGACTCCCGGTGTAATCTATCCGCCGAATCACCCCGGTGCTGTAGCCAACACCACTCCCCGCGGAGGGCGTCGTCCCGCGGGCCAGCATGTAAAGCCCCCCGTCGGGCCCGACATCCAGGTCAACGATCCCGAGCTGCAGCTCCACGCCCCTGAAATTGTCCACCACATGGGTGGCGGGGTTGAGGACGTTGATCCAACCGTTGACGTAGTCGGCACAGAAGTAATGACCGACATAGGCCGCGGGAAAGTTGTCGACCGGGGGACGATAGAACGTCCCTCCGGTCACGGAATACCCGAGGAGGATTCCGTCGCCGTGCTGGTAGGTGTAGATCGGGTCAAGGAATGCCCCGCCCGAGGGGCCCTCAGCCGTGGGCCAGCCGTAGTTGCCTCCCGGCAGGATGTCGTCGACCTCCTCCCAGACATGGGCCCCGACGTCATTCACGTAGAGGTGGCCCGAGACCGGGTCGAAGGCGAAGGTGAACGGATTGCGCAGCCCCAGGGCGTAGATCGCCCGGTTGCGATTGGTGGCCGTGTTGTAAAACGGGTTGTCCCAGGGGATCGACCCGTCGGGGTTGATCCGGAGCAGCTTTCCGTAGAGCGAGGTGGTTTCCTGCGGGGCGCTGCCGCTGCCCGATTCCCCGTGTCCGATGTAGAGCTTGCCCCCCGGGCCGAAGTTGATCCCCCCGCCGACATGCACGGTGGCGTTCTGGTTCTCGAGGGTGAAGAGGATCTCCTCGCTCCCCGGGATCGCCAGGTCGGGGTTTGCCGGATCGGAGGCGTAACGGGCGATGACGTTGTGGGGCGGGGTGACCGGAACGGTGTAGTTGACGTAGACGAGCCCGTTGGAGCTGAACCCCGGGTCGATGGCGATTCCCACCAACCCCCGTTCGGCCAGTGCCGCGGTTGGGACCACCACGAACGGGTCAGGGAGGAGAAGGCCGCTTTTGAGGATCCGGATTTCGCCGGATTGCTGGGCGATGAAGAGCCGCCCGTCCGGGGTAAAGGCCATCGCTGTCGGGCTGGTAAGCCCGGTTACGACTTGCGTCTCGGCGAATCCCGAGGGGAGGGATGCACCGGAGGTGCTGAACGGGGCGAGGATCCTCCAGCCGAGGGCGAGGATCACGAACACCCGCACGAACGTACTCATTTACAACAACAACAACGACCGCAACAACGACAGCCACACCGACTCGTTTACCATCCCACTCTCCGGGCAACAAACTGGCCGGTGACCCTCTCCGCGGGGCCATTGCGGCCGGGCGCGGTTCCCGGAAAAACGACGGTTTCCGAGAATGCGTCCTCTATACCTCCTGGCGTAGCAGGTGGCGAGAGAGAATTCGGCAGAAAATGCCCCCCCTTGATAGCCTAGTTGGCCGCGGGGGGGGGCGGAGGTCAGGGGGTGAAGGACTTCCCGTCACCCCGATCGAGCCACGCGGGGTGGTCGAGCAGGGGGGCGCGTACGACTGTTTCAGCGGTCCGGCTGCGCGGGGCTGCTAAACGCAGACCGCGAACGCCTTCTCGGGATCGACCCCGAGCTCCGTGATCGCCTTCGCCACGGTCTCGCGGGGCAGGGCCCCGGTGCGACTGAGTTGGTAGAGCGTGGCGATGACCGTGCTCTCGGCATCCACCTCGAAGAAGCGCCGAAGGTTCTGGCGCGTCTCGCTGCGGCCAAACCCGTCGGTCCCGAGCGTCAGCAGTCCTCCGGGAACCCACGGGGCGATCTGATCGGCGACCAGCTTCACGTTGTCGGAGACCGAGACGAAGACTCCCTTCTCCTTGCTCAGGAGCGACTCAAGATAGGAGACCCGCGGCTTCTCGGTTGGATGAAGCATGTTCCACCGCTGACAGCGGAGGGCGTCATTGCGGAGGAGCTTGTAGCTGGTGGCGCTCCAGACGTCGGCTGAAACCCCGTAACGCTCAGCGAGGATCGTTTGTGCCTTGAGGGCGGAGGGCATGATGGCCCCGCTCCCGAAGAGGTGAGCCCGGTGCTTGAGCCCGTTGGGGCCGGGCCGGAACTTGTAGAGGCCGCGGACGATGCCTCCCTCGACTCCCTCGGGCATGGCGGGCATGACCATGTTCTCGTTATGCAGGGTGATGTAGTAGAACAGGTCCTCCCCATCCTCATACATCCGCTTGAGCCCGTCGGCCAGGATGACCCCGATCTCGAAGGCAAATGACGGATCGTAGGTCATGAGGTTCGGGACCGTGGAGGCAATCAGGTGGCTGTGGCCATCCTGGTGCTGGAGTCCCTCGCCGTTCAGGGTGGTGCGCCCGGCGGTGGCGCCGAGCAGGAACCCCTTGGCCCGGCTGTCGCCGGCGAGCCAGATCTGGTCGCCGACCCGCTGGAACCCGAACATCGAATAGTAAATGTAGAACGGGATGCTTGTGACGCCGAGGTTGGCGTACGAGGTGCCAGCCGCCACGAACGAGGCCATGGAGCCGGCCTCGGTGATCCCTTCCTCGAGAATCTGCCCATCCTTGGCCTCGTGGTAGTAGTTGAGAGACTCCTTGTCGACCGGCTCGTAGAGCTGTCCCTTGGAGGAGGAGATGCCGTACTCCCGGAACATCGATTCCATGCCGAACGTGCGTCCCTCGTCAGGGATGATGGGGACGATGTTGCGGCCGATGCGCCGGTCGTTCAGCAGCTTCTTGAGAAGATCGACGAACGCCACCGTGGTGGAGACCTCGCGGGTCCCGGAGCCCTTGAGCGCGGCCTGGGCGAAGTCCCCCAGCTTCGGAATCTCGAGCTTCGGCGCCTTGACCTCCCGCTTGGGAAGGAACCCCCCGAGGGCCTTGCGCCGTTCGAGCAGGTAGCGGATCTCCGGGCTGTCGGCCGGGGGCTTGCAGAACGGCAGCTCCGCGATCTCGTCGTCGCTGATCGGGATGCTGAAGCGGGTACGAAACTCGCGCAGCTCCTTCTCGTTCATCTTTTTCTGCTGGTGCGAGATGTTCCGTCCCTCGCCCGCCTCGCCGAGTCCGTACCCCTTGATGGTGTGGGCCAGGATGACGGTCGGCTGCCCCTTGTGGTTCACCGCCGCATGGTAGGCGGCGTAGACCTTGCGCGGGTCGTGCCCGCCTCGCAGCATCTTGCGCAGCTGGTCGTCGGTGAGGTGGTTCACCAGGGCTTTGAGCTGCGGGTATTTCCCAAAGAAATGCTTCCGGATGTAGCTTCCCGGGCTGACCGAGTACTTCTGGAACTCCCCGTCGACGCACTCCTCCATCCGCTTGAGGAGCAGGCCATGTTTGTCGGCCTGGAACAACGGGTCCCAATCCCCGCCCCAGATCAGCTTGATGACGTTCCAGCCCGCGCCGCGGAAGACCCCCTCCAGCTCCTGGATGATCTTGCTGTTGCCCCGCACCGGCCCGTCGAGCCGCTGCAGGTTGCAGTTCACGACCCAGACCAGGTTGTCGAGGTTCTCGCGCGCCGCCATGGCGATCGCCCCAAGGGTCTCGGGCTCGTCGCTCTCCCCATCCCCAACAAAGCACCAGAGGCGTGGCTCCCGCTCCGCCTTGAACAGGCCGCGCGCCCGCAGATAGCGCAGGAACCGCCCGTGGTAGATCGAGTTGATCGGCCCCAGCCCCATCGACACCGTCGGGAACTGCCAGTAGTCGGGCATCAGGTACGGGTGGGGATAGGAGGAGAGCCCCCCTCCCTCGGCCAGCTCCCGCCGAAAATGCTCCAGGTGCTTCGGCGTGAGCCTCCCTTCCATGAAGCTTCGCGCGTAATTCCCAGGCGTGGTGTGGCCCTGGAAATAAATCAGGTCGGCCGGGCCGTCGTCCCCCCCGCGGAAGAAATGATTGAACCCGACCTCGTACAGCGTCGCACACGACGCATAGCTCGAGATGTGGCCGCCGAGGCCGTCTGAGAGATGATTCCCGTGAACCACCATCGCCATGGCATTCCACCGGATCCAGCTCTTGATCTTGTTCTCCAGCTCGACGTTGCCGGGGAAGACCGGCTCCTCCTCCGTCGGGATGGTGTTGACGTACGGGGTGTTGACCGTGGGGGAAACCTTGATGCCCGAACCGCGAAGCCGCTGGATCAGCCCGTCCAGAAACCCGGGGATCTGCTCCCCACCCTTCGTCCGGAGCGTCACATCCAGGACGTTCTCCAGCGAGTTGAACCAAAGCCGGGTTTCATCCTGCGCTGGCTCACTCTTGCGACGTGATCGGGCAATTTCGGGTGAGGACGACGTTTCTGATTTGGCCATGTGCTCTTTTTCGGTCACAGGCCTCCATGATAGTGGGGAACCGGCGCTTGCCAAGGGGATTGACGAAGGCAGAATCGCAACCGCATGTCAGTTCCCGGTTTAGCGCTCCTTGAGCATTCCTGTGGTGCTCCGTCGCAGGATCTTGCGATGGATGAGGCGCTTCTGGATGCCTGCGATGCCGGGGAGGGGGGGGAGGTTCTCCGATTCTGGGAGCCTCGGGTCCCGTTTATTGTCCTAGGGCACTCCAATCTCCGGGCCAGGGAAGTTCGGTTGGAGCGTTGCGAGGCGGATGGCGTGCCGGTGCTTCGGCGTTGCAGCGGCGGGGGAACCGTGGTCCAGATCCCCGGGGTGTTGAACTATTCCCTGGTGCTTCGAATCCCGGGGTCGGGACCCTTGGCCACCATTCCCGGGGCCAACCGGGAGATCATGGGGAGGATCTGCCGGGCGTTGGCAGCCTTGCCCGGGTTGTCCGGTCAGCTTTCGGTCCGCGGGACCACGGATCTCTGCCTTGGGGAGCGGAAGGTCATGGGGAACGCCCAACGGCGGAAGCGGGAGGCGCTCCTGTTTCATGGGTCGATCCTCCTGTCGGCCGACCTCTCGTTGATCGACCGATGGCTTGAGTTTCCCTCACGCGTCCCGGACTACCGAGGGGGCCGGGGGCACGGGGAGTTCTGCACGAACCTGGGGGTCCCCGCCGCGCTCGTGAGGGATGGGTTTTGTGCCGAGTGGGGTGCCGGGAAGGGGCGGGTTCAGCTCCCGGAGGCCCGCCTACGATCGCTCATGGAAAGCCGTTACTCCCTCGGGGCGTGGCACGCCAAGTTCTGAAGCCCACCCACGCGCCCCTCGCATCCCCCGGAGGCGGGGGGCGATGGGGTCACTCGTCGTGACTGACCTGGAAGAGTTGGTCCGGGGGGAGCGTGAGCCCGTCGTATGGGGCGGCGACCAGCTTGATTCCCGTCGGGTGGACCTCCAGGGCGCGAACTCTCAGGGTGGACCCATCCTTGAGGGTGATCCGCCACGCCTCGTCCGACCGTCGTGGGGCGGCCGGCCGGAGCGCGATCGCCAGCACCTGGTCCCGGTCGAAGCTCCGGATCCCGAACAGCACCGAGACCAACCGCACCTCCTTCGGGGTCAAACCGCGGAACTCTCCCTCCACAAAGTCCCCATTCTGGAGCCAGATCCCCGCCCCGCGCTGGGAGTCAAACTGGTTGGCGATCGCCGCCGGGGGGGAGGCGAGGTGGATTCTGGCCACCTGCTCCAGCGGGAGCTGCGGGAGGAGGCTCCCCGCCGGGAAGCTGAGCGTCGAGCCGCTCGCAGATGCCGGGATCCGGCTCAGCTGCGATCCATCGACCAGGAGCACTCCCGCCGGGGTTGGTCCCGTCACCCTGCCTCCGCCGGCGGACGGGGGCACGGGATAGGAACGGTCCGCGGGCTCGCCCGGGGAGGCGACCCGCGATGTGGCCACGGTGCGGATTCTTGCGAGCTCCAGGATTTCGAACTTCAACCCCGAGGGCCCGATCTCATTGAAGTAATCGAGTCGGATGGAATGCGGCTTCCCGTCCGAGAGGGTGACCGGGAAGGTCTCGATCGGGATGGCGTTCCGGGGAAGATCCTCCCAGCGATCGAAAATCTTCTCTCCGTCGACGAAGAGTCGCACCCCCCCGTCGGCCTCGATCCCAAACTGGAACGCCCGGGTCTCGGTGATGTTGAGCCGGGCGGTCCACGTGGCGCTGAAGATCCGGCCCACCCCCGACCCCGGGATTGGCCCCGAATCCTTCCAGTCAAAGTTGATCGACGGGTCGATCCGGGTGACCCGCAGATCGGTGAACTCCTTCGTCCCGTAGTAGCTTCCGAGGAACCCCTGGAGGGTGTTCGTCCGCGGAGCGGGAGTCGCCGGGTGGAGCACGCGTCCCGCGGGGAGCGGGGAGCGGGGCATCGACTGGTCGGGGACGGCCCAGTCCAGGGAGAGCGCCGCGTCCCCCTCTCCGTGGATCAGCTCCAGGAGGGTCTCGTGGCGCGCCCCGGCCCGGAGCCGGACCGATCCCGAGGACTCGCGCGGCTCCCCGGCCTCCCGAATGCTCGCGACCAGCTCTCCCGAGATCCAGAGTCGCGCGGTGCCTGAGGCCCGAAGATGGAACTGGTGTTCCCCGTCGGCCAGCGGCACGAGAGAGCCTTCCCAGCGTGCGCTGAACGGGGCATTGGATCCGCTCCCGGGATGCTTCCTCCCCCAGCTGAAGCGGGGCTCGGGATCGACCTGAAGGGTGGCGTTCCCGGTGAAGTTGCTCGTGGCGTAGTAGGATGCGGAAAACCCCGGCGCTTCCCCCGGCCCCGGGGAGGCGGGGGGGATTTCGAGTCTCTGGAACCGGAGGCTCTTCACCCCGGCCATCGGCATTTGCCGTGTGCCGCCCTCCGGGCTGCGCCCCGTGAGCTCCCCTTCGCCGAGGAGGATCTCCCCCCGGAATGGCTCCCCTTGGAGCAGTTCCACCACTCCGGTCAGGCCGGCCCCGGCGAGCGGGAGCGCCGCCGCACTGGAGACGCACCCGGCCAGCAGCAGGCGCTGGAGGGATCGCAAGGGAGACCGGAGCCCGCTGGGGCTTCTGGGGTGAGTCGCGGCGCGTTGCATCGTCTTCCGACCAAGACTCCCCAAATGGGCTCGGTTTCCAAGCCTGAAACCGCGGCCTGGTTTTCCCGGCCGGGCTAGTTCCGGTCAGGGAGCTCAACACGGTCGCCATCCAGGAGCCAGAGATCCGGCTCGGCGGACGGGGTCTCCAGGTTGACTTCGTAGCTCGTCTGCCCACCGTGTCGGGTCACTCGTACCCTCGTGAGATCGGACGTCGAGCTGATGGCGCCGTTCCGGTAGAGGGTCTCCGCCAGGGTGAGGTGCTTTTGGGCCGTCACCTTGGTGTTGAGCTCGAGTGGCAGGGGCCGTGTGGTCGCGCCGGAGACCAGGACGATCTGCCGGCTCTCGACCTCGGCAACGTACCGCCGGATCCCGGGCGGCAACCCCTCCCAGGAAGCGTAGAGCCCGTGGGGTTGCTCCGGGATCTCAACCACATCCCCCCATTGCAAAGTGATGTTCACGGGAAGCTGCTGGATCTCGGTATTGTCAGGGCTCGGAACAGGGTATTCGATGGGGACGTTTGCCCAAATCCCATCCCTGTTGGGAGAGCGGCGAACCTTGAGGCCTCGAAAATCAGGGAACTGCAATCCGTTGTTGAGCGCGGGGACCCCGTTGGAGGATGAGGTGAGGTAAGACAGGCTTGCCTGATGTCGGGCCAAGGCCGGGCCGGGGGCCTTCACCCCGAGATAAAGCACGGAGAGGAGGTCATAGAGACTGAATTGATTCCAGTCGTTGGTTCCCCTTCGAAAGACCACCGA
>DMJJ01000197.1 GCA_003452185.1 Verrucomicrobiales bacterium
CTCTGCTTCCTGACGACCGACGCCTCCATCGCCCCCAAGGCGCTCCAGGCCGCGATTGAGGAGGCCGTCGCCCACAGCTTCAACCGGATCACGGTCGACGGCGACATGAGCACCAATGACACCGTGCTGGTGCTCGCCAACGGGCTCTCCGGCCACCGCAAGCTCACCCCCTCGGACATTCTCCGGGGGTCCCCCAACGGGCGCGCCTTTCAGGCCGCCTTGAACCATGTCTGCCTTTCCCTCGCCCAAATGATTGTGCGCGACGGCGAGGGGGTTACGCGGTTTGTGACGGTACGGGTCTCGGGCGCTGCCTCGTTTGCCGATGCTGACGCCGCGTCGCGTGCCGTGGCGAACAGCGCCCTCGTCAAGACCAGCTGGCACGGAGGGGATCCGAACTGGGGCCGCATCATCGACGCCCTCGGCTACTCGGCTGCCCGGGTCGTGGAAGGGAAGGTGGACATCGGGTACAGCGCTCCCGGAAGCCGGAAGGTTCTCTGGTCGCTCCGGCGGGGCCAGCCGACGACGGCCGCGTTCCGCGATCTCTGTGCCGCCGTTGCCCCGCGGGAGTTTGATCTCCACGTGCGGCTCAACCTCGGAAAGGCCTCCGCCCTGATGTACGCGGCCGACCTCACCGAGGAGTATGTCGACTTCAACAAGGGGGATGTCACCGATCCTTCCTCCCTCGGGGGTTGAGCCCCGGCTCCGATTTCCCATGCAAGACCTGATCAGCAAGGCGGCCACGCTCCTCGAGGCCCTGCCGTACATCCAGCGGTTTAGCGGCGCCACGTTTGTCGTGAAATACGGTGGGAGCTTCATGGATTCCCCCGATCCCGCGGTCCGCAACGGCGTTGCCCGGGACATCGTGTTTCTCGAGGCCGTGGAGATCAACCCCGTCGTGGTTCACGGCGGGGGCAAGGCGATCACCCGGGCCATGGAGGCCTCGGGACTCAAGGCCAGCTTCATCCAGGGGCAGCGTGTCACCGACCAGGCCACCGTGCAGGTCGTGGACCAGGTCCTCTCCCGTGAGATCAACCCCGAGGTGGTCGCCACCGTTAACGCGCTCGGCGGGCGGGCCCGCGGCTTCGCCGGCACTGATATCTTCCGTTGCCGGAAGAAGCTCCTTGAGGGGGCCGACGGGCAGGCGGTGGACATCGGATTCGTCGGCGAGGTGGTGGCGGTGAACACGGCTCCGCTCCTCGAGTGCATCGAGCAGGGGATCGTCCCGATCATCAGTCCCACGGCCCGCGGGGAGGATGGGAACATCTACAATTGCAACGCTGACGTCGCCGCGGCGCAGGCGGCGATCGCTCTCGCGGCCCGTCGACTTGTCTTCATGAGCGACGTCCCGGGGTTGATGCGGGATCCGAAGGATCCTTCCACCCTGATCACGCATCTTCAGATCGGGGAAGTCCCGGAGCTCCGTCGCACCGGCGTGGTCGACAAGGGGATGATCCCCAAGGTGGAGAGCGCCGTGGCGGCCATCAAGGCGGGTGTGGACAAGGTTTCGTTCGTCGACGGCCGGATACCGCACAGCGTGCTGCTCGAGATCTTCACCGACGAAGGGGTGGGGACCGAGGTCGTGCTCTGAACTCTGCACCCCCCTGGCGTGTGCCAGCGGGGGTAAATCACCGCGGATGGGGAAGGGGGTCCGGATTTTTTTACCGCGGATGGGACCCGGATTGGCGCGGATGGGAGGGGGATGGGTTTTCTGGAGTCAGGCTGCCACCCGTGTTGATCCAGGCAGGGCGCGGTGCCATCATGCGGCTTGGTGATCACGCTGCTTGTACCCTCAAAGTCTGGGTGAGTCCCGCTTGAGTTGCCCAGCGCCATCCCCCAGTCGGACGAGGGTCAAATTCCTCATTTGTTCTTGTCTCACGGAAACGGCGCATGCCACGTTCCCGATACACATGCGAGGTCGAACGCTCTGGCTGATTCTGGCAATGGGTCTGGTGTCGCAAACCTGCTGCCTCGCATGCACCCCGGTTCTCCCGCTCCTCTTTTCATTCGGTCTCGCCGCCGGATCAACGGTTGCCGCCCCGCTTGTGCTGGGCGAGTCGCTTGGCTGGCTCCTCGCGGCAGTGATCCTGAAGTGCGTGGTGTTCCTGCTTCTTGAGCGCCGGCTCTCCCGACCCCGGGCGGTGTGGTTCATGCTGATCGCGAATGTCCTCAGCACAACTCCCGGAGCCCTGCTCTTTGTGGTGTTGCTCATACCCCCGCTCACCCCTGCTGCCATACCGTTTGTCCTCATTATGGCGGGTATGATCCGGCGCCGGCTCTCCCGCCTGCCGGAACAGGAAAAGCCTTTCCGCATTTCCGAGCGGGCTGCAACGCTCTCGTTTTTTGCCGTGCTGGTGATATTCATCCTTCTCGCCGCGTGGACGGAGGGGGCGATGGACAAGTCGGAGTTTGCGAAGTATTGGATTGGGAAGTTCATCCTGCTCGCGCTCGTGGCATCGAGCGGCATGATCGTGTCCGCGGTCCTGGAGGAGGCGATGATCGCAAGTCTGGCGCGGACGAAGGATCAGGAGTTCTCGTTCTTCACGTCGGTCATCCGGACCAACTACATTACCCTCATCGCCATTCTCCTGGTCGGCGCCGTGCACACCCTGCCCGAGCGGATGAAGAACCGGCACTTCCTTCGGTATGCGTCCGGCCACCCCGCCGGGCTCCAGACCCCCGCCGGCGGCCACCCCCAGTAGGAGATCAGCGCAGATCCTCGCCTGGCGTGGGGTTCGCAGGACGCCCTCTGCGGTGAAGGAAGTTGGCGGCTCTCTCACGAGACCCGCTACAGAAGGTCGAGGCGCCGCGATCATCGCTTCAGGGGGTCCTCGCCATCGGCAGCGGTTCGCGCCGGGAAAGCCACTCCGCGGGAATCGTCTCAACCGACACCCCCACAATCCCCCCGACAATCGCACAAAGTGTGTCGATGTCGCCTGGCACCCGCACGGTGTGCCACATGGCCGCGGCGAAATCACCCAGGTGATATGCCGCCGCCCAGAGGCAGAACGGGACCGTGTCCTGCGCCGATACCTCGGCTCCCGTTCCCAGTTCGACGAATGCCCGCCGGCAATCATCGGCCGGGATGTCGCAGGCCAGAAGGGTCCTGCGCCGCGTCTCCCCCTCGGGAATCCTCGCCAGGGTCGCCCGGAGGAACTCCACCCCTCTCAGATCCGGGCGTGTGAGCGCCAGCGCCGTCGCCACCCCCACGGCGATCGCCCCGGCCTGCCCTTCCGGATGGGCGTGGGTGACCTCCGCCGAGGCGGCGGACTCCCGGACCACCCGATCCAGGTCCTGGGAGAAGAACGCCCCGACCGGCGCCACCCGCATCGCCCCGCCGTTCCCGTAGGATCCGTTCCCGAAGAGTGCCCGGCTCAGGCCCCTCCAATCCCCTCCGCTGCGCACCGCATCGAGGAGGGAGGCAGCCCCCCGTGCATATCCACGCCACGGCTCCGCAGCAAAGCGGTTGGCGAATCGCCGGGCAAGGGCGTCCTGATCAATACGTCCGTGGGCCTCGAGGGTCTCCACAATGGAGAGGGCCATATGGGTGTCGTCCGTCCACCGCCACCGCCCTGCGGGCAGCGACTCGAAGGTCCCATACTGCCAGTTGTCCCGCCTGTAGAAGAAGAGTTCGCCAAAGGCGTCCCCCACCGAAAGCCCGTCCAGGCTCCGCCGGGCTGCAAGGGTCGCTGAATGGGAATGGGGATCCATGGGTTTCGCTGACGGGGTTGATCGTTTCAACGCGTCGGTCGTCCGATCTCCCAACGGTGGCCGATCGCCCGCTCAGAGAAGGCGATCGCCTCCCGTCCGCCGCGGACCCCGAGGAGCGGGGCGATCGAGGTGGCGACTTGCCAAGGCCGTGCTGGGGAGAGGCGGGGGGGGATTCGGCGGTTCCATGCGGCCGTGTTTGCCCCGGCTGGGCCGGGACGGGTTGGGATCAATCTGTGATGAAAACCTTCCTCGACTCCTGTTTGACACTCCACTGTCCGTCGGCCGCCCGGTCGAACAGATACAGATCGTACTTCCCCTTCCGCTCCAGGGTGGGAAACCCCGCCACTGAGCCATGCTTGAATCCCCAGGTCTCGGAGGCACCCCGGATCAACTCGAACACCTCCCGGGCCTCCTGGGTCCGCGCGGCTGGGGTGGCGCCCGGGGTCGAGGAGACAAACTCCAGAGCGAAGCTGTCCTGACCGGGCGTCCGCTCGTCATGCTCGATCCCCCAGGTCAGCAGGCACGAGGTGACCTTTACGGTCCGACCTGAGGGGAGCGCCTGGTCCCGCCAGACGGGGCGGTTCTCACCACAGCCTGTGAGTCCGACGCAGGCCCCGACGGCGATTGAGATCGTGATCGCAGTCGCCAACGTCAGGGCGCCGGCAGTCCCCGTTCTCCATCCCCAATTCCGAGTGGAACCTGAGCCGCTCATGGCATGCATTCGACACCCTCTGCGGCAACCGATCAAGACCGTAGCGGACCGGGGAGAGGGAAGGCCCGCTCGGAGCGGGTCCACCTCCTGACGTCGGTGGCTACAGGGAGAAGGGGTTGTCAGGGCCGCGTTCGAAGCAGCTCCTTGACCGCGGTCCTGAGTTCCATCACTTCCGATCGAAGCTGATTGAGCTCGGCCTCCTTCAGCTCGACCTTCTTGTTGAGCGCCTGGATGGCGGCTAACGCCACACCGTCGGCGTCGACGGTTGCTATGTGCTTGTCGTCCCCGCCCAGAGCGAACGCGGCGTGGAAATCCTGCGCCATCGGGCCGACGTGGTCCGTGGTCGGGTCCGACTTGAAGTTCCAGCGGGTGATGGAGAGTTGCGCCACCTTGGCGAGCAGATCCTCGGAGCTGACATCCCGAAAATTCTCCTTCGCGTTCCGGTCGCTGGTCTGGTTGAAGGAGGTGGCGCTCCAGTTTCCGTTCACGTCGAGTTGGGAAACCCACGCGAAGGTGTTGCCGAACATCGCGATGAGACCTGAACCCTGGGTTGAGACGCTCAGGGCCCCGTACGGGGCAGAGCCGCTGGCGACCGCCCGTATGGCCGGTGCGGTGTTGGCACCCGAGTTTTGATTTTCGAAATATCCGAGGGCCGCGTTCCAGCTCCCGGTTTTGGAGGCAGCGACGCTGAGCCCGGTATCACTGGCGATGGTTCCTGAGGCCCGCACCTGGCCGAAGAAATGCCCGGCGTAGCCGCTCTGGCTGGCGCCGATCACCCCGTCGCCGCTGGATGACTCTCCGCCGATGCCAAACCCCGTCTTGCTGATCCCGTAGAGGCCGCCGCTTCCTCCGACGTCGCTCGACGCCCCACCATGCACCCCCAGAATGGCGATGTTCGCGCTGCTGTCGCCCCGCAGCGCATGCCCGGTGCCGTTTGTGGCGTAAACGCCGGAGTCGCCGGTGATGAGGCCGGTGGCGCGGACCGTGCCATAAAAATGCCCGGCGTAACCGATTTGACTGGCACCGATCACCCCGTCGCCGCTGTGAGACTCGCCACCGATACCGAACCCACCCTGGCTGATCCCGTAGATCCCGCCGCTCCCACCCACGTCCGAGGAAGCGCCGCCATGAATCCCTAAGATCGCGATGTTCCCGGCGCTGTCTCCCCGGATCGCGTGGCCGTTGAGGTTGGTGCCGTACACGGCCGCACCGGTGGTGTTGTAGCCGTAAACCCCATAGCTGGCCCCTCCAAGGAAACCGTAGGCACCGCTTTTGGCCTGACCCAGCACGCTTCGGTCTGTCGCGATCCCCTGCAACGCGGATCCCGTGCCGAAGTTGGTTCCCGAGATTGCGGCGGTCGCATTCGTTGCGGCGACCAGCGCCGGCCCGGGCGGCCCGGCGATGCCGTCGGCTCCTCTTGCCCCCGGGGGACCAACAGGTCCCGGAGGGCCCACCGGTCCCGGGTTCCCGGAGAGGGCATAGAGTGCGTACGGGGCTGGGGTGATCGGTTGTCGAGGGGTGAGAATCGTATACCCGGAGGGGCTGCCGTTGGTGCGCACCCCAATCTCCAACCAGAGGTTGGATCCTGTGAACACGCCCGGGCCCGCGTCGATCGTGACGGTGAAAAGCCCGTTCGAGACCGAGGTGGCTGGGGCGAGAACGGTCGCCCCCTGTGCGGATCCTCCGGTGAGCGCCGTGAAGATGGCGAACCGGAGATCATACTTCCCGGTCGCGGGGAGACCTCCGGCCTTCAGAGCCCCCTGGTATGTGAATGCCGTGGACTGCGCCGGCAGGTTGGATGCGGACAGGGCGCAGAGCAGCGCCAGAGCTGGTAACAGGAAGCCGTGGGTTCGGTTCATGGGATTAATCTCCTATTGCCCGGGACACCCGCAATGCGGTGCATCCGTTGGATCGCCGGAAATCACCTCCAAGGTAAGCCACGATCGCTGAAGTTCAAGGGACGAGATGGCCCTACCCGATGCGTCGAGAGCCCTCAGGCGAAGCACTCCCGGGTCAGTCGTCAGCGGGCCTCCGGGAGCTCCATCCATCCCTCCCTGGCCGATGATCCTGCCCTTCACATCCGGATGGGACTTGGGAACCATTGGATTTCGCGTTGTTTGGCGGAAAGGCGTCAGGGCCACTCCAGTTGAGCGCGGCATCACGAGGCGAAGGGTGGGAAAGTGGGAATCCGGGAAGCCCGCTCGGAGCGGGCCCACCTCCTGACGTCGGTGGCTACAGGGAGTGGGGGCGAGGGTAAGGGGGCCGATCTGGAAGGTGGCGGGCCGCGATCCGCTCAGGTAAGGCCTCGAAACTCAGCCCGGGGATCGCGTCCGGATCCTTCCTGGGTTGAAACTTTCCGTGCGTTGGGGTGGGATCGGCTTCGGGATGCGGCGAACGGTGGAACCGTCATGAATGCCAGAGCGATTTCCGCGATGCGGTGGGTCTCCAGGATCGGCCTTGCCGGCTTCGTTGCCGCCATCGCTCTTCTCCACATCCTCAGCCCGGAGGTCGACCCTCGGACGCAGGGGATCAGCTACTACGCGCACGGACAGCATCCCGGCGTACTCCTGGCCGCGTTCCAATCGCTCGCTCTGGGGGTCCTGTCACTCATCGTCTTGCTTGCCTCGCCGGCCCCCTCGCGCCCCGCTACCCTAGCGATCGGGATCCTCCTGCTTTGGACTGGCCTGATGGAATCTGCCGCCTGGTGCCCGATGGATTCCCCCGGGGCTGCTCCAACGCTTGCAGGGAGAATCCACATGGTCGCAGGCCTCGGGGTTTTCCTGCTCCCCCCGGCTGCCTTCCTCCTCGCACGCGGACGGACGGGGCGGGACCTGATGCCATGGGGGGTGCTGGGCGCGTCGGTGGTGCTGGTCGTGTTCAACGGCGCGTGGATCCGCCTGGGAGTGGGTGGGCTTTTTCAGCGGGGATACTGGGTGCTGATGGTGGCGTGGTGGCTTCGCTTGGGATGCGAGTCTCCCCATGCCAGGACTACAGGGAGGGAGGGCGTGACAACGTCCTCAACGAGATGAACTGCCGGCCGCTTTGACCTTTTCGCGTCAGCAGCTCCCTTCACCCGGCATGGGCATTGTGGGTGCTTCCGTATCCGGTAATCCTTTCAAGGGGGGTCCCGTTCGGAAGAGACGGGGATGGGTTCAACTTCGTGATCTTCTGGACAACGAATGGATCGGTCGTGATGGAGGCCGCAGCAACCGGGCTACTGACCTCCAGCGAGCCCTTGGTCGGTTCACCATGCGGGGTGTTTCCCTCCCGGGCTACGCCCCCACTACTTCGAGATGTGTCAGCCTTCCTTGCGGGTCGACCCGCAGGAGGCAGAACTCCGCAGGGGCCCCCACGGCCAGCCCGGGCTCCAACCCCATGCGACGGGCCGGGAGGTCGGAGAACCGGAGCCACGACTCCTGCCAGGGAGCCCCGGTCATGGCGGCCGCACGGAAGACCCCGTCCACGGGCCGCAGGGCCGACCCCGCGAACTGGGTCGTCCCGGGACGCCGCACGATCTGATCCCCCCCGACCTCGAGCTCCCAGGCCCCGAGGCGATACCGTCCCGGAGGGGCTCCCCCGGCCGACATCGCGTCGCTGACGTAGTGGATGGACTCGCGGGGAAGCGACCTATGGAGCACGGTCATGAGGGAAGGGGAGACGTGGATCCCGTCGGGAATGAGGCTCACGGCGAGGCTCGGCTGGCAGAGGACGCGCCAGAGGATGTTGTCATGGCGGTCGAGGTGTTGCGGGCACCCGTTGCCCAGGTGGGTGAACCCCGTGGCCCCCGCCACCACCGCTTCCCTGAGCTGATCGGCCGAGGCGTTGGTATGTCCGAGGTTGACGCGCATACCGAGGCGCACGGCGGCCCGGATGGATTCCATCGATCCGGGTCGCTCCGGGGCCAGCGTGATCAGGATGGGGTCACCGGGGAGGGCCTCGCGGAGCGCCTCAAGGTGCCCCGGGGTGGGATCACACATAAGCGCGGGGTTGTGGGCGCCGCAGAACCCCGGCTCGGCCGAGAGGAAGGGTCCCTCGATGTGCCAGCCTGCCACTGCGGAGCGAAGCCCGGCGTCGGCCGCCACGATCCCGTGCAGGTGCCGGGCCCGATCCAGCAGGCGACTCCACTCCCCGGTGATCAGGGTGAGGAGCCATCGGGTGCAGGCCGCCTCCCGCAGACCACGGGCCGCGGTGCGGAGCTCGGACAGGGTGAGGTCATCCTGCTGGAAATCGATCCCGGCGAACCCGTTCACCTGGAGGTCGACCAGGGGCGGGGCGATCCAGGGGTCGGCGGGTGAGGGGTCGCCCGGAACCCGTTCGATCGAGGTGATCCGGCCCTACTGCATCGTGACCGCCACCCG
>DMJJ01000566.1 GCA_003452185.1 Verrucomicrobiales bacterium
GGCCGACGGAACGCTCGAGGTCCTCTGCAGCGACCACGCCCCGCACTGCGACTACGAGAAGGAGGTCGAGTTCGACTATGCCCCGTTTGGAATCACGGGGCTTGAAAACGAGCTCGCTGTTTCCCTGATGCAGCTGCACCACTCGGGCCGCATGAAACTGATCGATGTGCTCCACCGGTACACCGTCGCCCCGGCGCGCATCCTGCGGCTGGAGAAGGGAACCCTTGCGGTCGGGCGGGATGCGGATGTCACCCTTCTGGATCCCGACCGCGCTTGGTCTTTCCGGCGGGCCGACACCCGGAGCAAGTCGACCAACAACCCGTTTTATGACTGGCCCCTGCGCGGCCTTCCCGTGATGACGGTGGTGGGCGGCCGGGTTGTTCATGCGGACAGCTCGCTCCGGCGGGAGGAGCCGGTCTCGGTGTGACGGCCCCATCGCGACTTCGACGGCTCGCACCCCGGCTCTGGATCCCGGTGGTCGTGGCGCTTGGGGTGGCCTGGTTTGTCTTCCCCCCCCAGGTGATCCAGTTGGTGTGGGGGACGAGCTACCCCGCGGCCCTCGCAGCGGCGAAGCAGGCTGGCAGGCCGATCCTGGCCGATTTCACAGGATCGGACTTTTGTGCCCCCTGCCAGCGATTGGAGCGGGAGATTTTCAACACTCCCGCTTTCGCTGCCTACGCCGCCACGAACCTGGTGCTTCTTCGGCTCGATTTTCCCGTGTGGAAGGAGCTGCCGAAGGCCTTGGCGGAATCGAATCAGGCCCTTTCCGACCAGTTCAAGGTGGAGGGGTATCCGACCCTGATCCTGATCAACCCCGAGGGGAAAGAGCTCGGCCGGATGACCGAGATCCTTGCCTCCACCCCGGCCGAATTCATCCGGGAGGTGGAGAAGATCCTCCACAAGCCGTAAGTTGTTCGCTTGACCCCACCCGGCCGACCCTTAGCATCCGGCCGGTTTCGACTCGATTCATGAACGCAATTCTGGCCCTAGAAGACGGCACGGTTTACCACGGCACGGGGTTTGGCTCGCCCGCCTCCTCGTGCGGCGAGGTTTGTTTCAACACCTCCATGACCGGCTACCAGGAGATCCTGACCGATCCCTCCTATAAGGGCCAGATCGTCACGATGACCTATCCCCTGATCGGGAACTACGGGATCAACTCCCTGGATATCGAGTCGTGGCAGGCGCACGTCGCCGGGTTTGTCATCCGGGAGCTTTCCCCCATCGTCAGCAACTGGCGGAGCGAGCTCTCCCTCCCCGAATACCTTGAGAAGAGCCGGATTCCCGGTATCCAGGGGATCGACACCCGGAGCCTGGTGAAGAAGCTCCGGGTCCGCGGGGCGATGAAGGGGTTCATCTCGACCGAGGGCGTGGGGGCTGAGGAGGCGGTCCGGCGTGCGAAGGAATGGCCGGGGTTGGTGGGTGTCGACTACGTCAAGGAGGTGACCCACAAGACGGCGTTCGCCTGGGATGAGAAGGATGAGCAGAGTGCCGCCTTCAAGCTCGTCCAGACCATGACTGACAACGCCTCGGCCCGGGCCAACCGCTACGCCCTGCCCGCGGCCGACATCCCGATCGTGGCCTTCGACTACGGGATCAAGTACAACATCCTCCGACGGCTCCGGCAGCACGGCTTCCGGGTTCAGGTGCTCCCGGCCACCGCCACGGCTGCCGATGCGTCGAAGTACAAGCCGGCCGGGGTCTTTCTCTCCAACGGGCCCGGTGACCCCTCCGCCCTCGGCTACGCGGTTCGCACCGCCAAGGACCTGATCCAGTCCGGGATCCCGATCTTCGGGATCTGCCTGGGGCATCAGATCCTGGGGCAGGCGCTGGGGGGCAAGACCTTCAAGCTCAAGTTCGGACACCGGGGTGGAAACCAGCCCGTGAAGGATCTGGAGTCCGGTCGCGTGGAAATCACGTCGCAGAACCATGGGTTTGCGGTCGACGGGGCATCGCTGCCATCGGAGGTGGCCGTGAACCGGATCAATCTCAACGACCAGACGGTGGAGGGCCTCCGGCACCGGTCGAAACCGATTTTCTCGGTGCAGTACCATCCCGAGGCCTCTCCCGGGCCCCATGACTCCACCCCGCTCTTCGCGGAATTCCGGAGCCTGATCGAAAAACGGGGGTGACGGGCCGGTCCGCACCCGGGGCTGATCTGCCCGATGGTTTGGGAAACGGTTTGACTCACGGCGTTCACGCAACATAATCCCCCCAACCTAGCTATGGCGAGGATCGTCCTTTTAAGTGAAGGCTACACCGGTCGCACTTTCGAACTGAAGGTGGAGCAAACCACAGTTGGACGGGTGTCTGACAATGCCATCGAGATTCCTGACGGCTCCGTCTCGAGTCACCATGGCGAGTTCGTCCTCAAGGGGGCGGATGTCCTCTTCCGCGACCTCGGGTCGACGAACGGGAGTTTTGTCGGTAACCAGCAGATCACCGAGGTGACCCTGAAGCATGGTCAGGTCCTTCGGCTGGGTCAGATCGAGATGCGGTTTGAATCCGCCGAAGCCCCGGCTGCCAAAGCCCCTTCCAAGCCCCCGGCCAACACCTCCGTCATCCCGGCTGGGATCAACCGCGAGCAGCTCTCAAACACCGGCACCGGTGTCAAAACCTCGGCCTTCAAGAAGAAGAGCAACAAGTCGACGATCTGGTTCGTCGCCCTCGTTGCCGTGGTGGCGCTGATCCTGATCGGGGCCTTGGCGATGGTCCTCATGAAGTAACGGCCGGGGGGGATCTCGCCCCGTATTCCGCTCCCCGTACCTCGGTTCCTGGCCTTTCCACCCCGGGAAGCCGTCGGTTCCAATTCGATTTTCCCCCGCTTTCGCCCGAACCCCCCGTTCAAACGCCAGCGAGGCCCCGCCTCACAGGGTGACGAGGTTTCGGTTTTCCCCAGGGGCTGGGCGCAGGGGGGCTGTTGGGGCCTCCTGCCGATTGAGGCGGGAGAAGGGCCGCTTCCGCTCCGTCGCGGCTCAGCGGGCCACCGGACGACTGAGGGCCCGGGCTGTTCCCAGCACCGCCAGGAACAACAACACCGCCCCCAGCGGGACCAGCACGATGCCCAGTCCAGGGTCGTTCCCGTGAAGCGCGACCCCGCCGAGGAAGAAGCCTCCGGGGATCAAAATCCCCGAGGCCAGAAGAGCACGCGACGCCCTCACGCGCGCCGTGGTCGGCCACCCGGGGAGGTGGGGGAGTGTGGCCGCAAAGGCGATGTGGATCAGCCCGATCAGGGTTCCATGGGCATGGGCCAGGGTCCAGAGGAGGCGTCGCATCTCGTTTGAGACGTCGAGATAGAGGCCCGCCTTGAACCCGTGCAAAGCCTCAAGCCCCACCCCCAGCGTCAGGAACAGCAGCAACGACCACCACCCGTACCCAAGGTGGCGTCGGGCCAGTTGATGAAGTTCCATTCCCACCCGGTCGGTCGGACCTGGAGATGGGGTCGGGGGGAGGGGGGTCGGTTTCATGCAGGGATCATTCCTGAAGGTCCATGGAAAGCGTGCTGCGCTGCCGCAGGAGAGTCTCCACCCGCTCACGCTGCAGATGTCCCTCCGAAATCAGGAGCGCCGGGCGGGGTGGGGAGCCGTTGGAGCTCCCCCGCTTCTCCCAACGCGACACCACCTGCCGGGCGGCCGTGGCTCGGTCCCCCTCGGCCCCGACGAAGTCGTACGGAATCGATTGGAACTCCGGGCCCAGGCTTTTCAGCGAGCGTCCCGCGATGAACCGGACCGCAGAGTAGGGATCCTGCATCCCCTCGGCCAGGTATGGGGCAAGCCAGTCCACCCCCGACGCCTGCTGGGCGCTCTCCCAACCCATGCTCCACGCGATGAGCGCCCGCTGCCCGGCATCCCCCTCCAGCAGCCACAGGAGTGAGGCGGCGACCGTCCGCTGCTCCTCGCTCAGCGGGGCCGAAGGCTGCCCGAACCACCGGGAGAGCTGCTCCCCGGTCCAGCCCAGGGTGCGATCCAGGTGACAGAGGTTGCAGGCGTTGGGTCGCCCCGTGCCCAGGGTCGACTTGAGGCTGGGGCTGTCGATCTGATGGCTCCGGATCGACTTCAGCAACCCGTAGGTGGTGTGGGGCATGTGGCAGTTGTAGCAGAGGCTTCCGCTCGATCCCGCCAGGTGGTGGGTGTGCTCTGTCAGCCTGGCCCCGATCGCCGGGTGGCATTGAAGGCAGGCCTGGTTGTTTTCCATCCGCGGGGCGAGCTGGTCGTCGCTGCTCTGTCCGTTGTGCATGGAATGACACGAGAGGCAGGAGAGCTCCCCCCGCTTGAAACAGGGAGATTCAACCAGCCCGTTGTACTCCCGGCCCGAGACCCGCACCATCCCATCGGACCAGTAGCGGTCGCGCAGGAACGTCACGTCCTTCTTGAGAGTCTCCTGGAGCCAGGGTTGCTCCGGGAGCCGGGTGGGCTGGATGATTGGGGCGCTCTTGGCCAGCTCTTGACCCGGTCGGTAGCGCAGCCCGTTCTGCTGGTAATCCGCCCGATCAGGAATCCATTTGATGCTGTGGCATTGGCCGCAAACCTGGGCCGAGGCCTTGGAGCCGAGCTTGGCCGGGTTGACCAGGGCCGCCTCCTTGGAACCCGAAAAGTGGGCGGCGTAACGCTCGAGCACGTTCCGGTGCCGACGGACGTGGTCCTCGGCCGGGCCATGGCAGGCTTCGCAGGCGATCCCGAGCTCACCGGCACGGGATTCGAACCGGAGGGTGCGGTTATTGGGACGAGCCTGGCCGGCGGTCGCGTGGCAACGAACGCAGTTCAGGTTCCAGGTCTGGCTTACCGGGGGAGTGGCCGGGTCCCGCAGGAAGGTGTTGTGGAAGGGAACCCAGCGCTGCTCCGGGATCAGCCAGGCAAACGGGAAAAGAGCCTGCTTGTTCCCATCGTCCGCCTGCATCCAATAGACCTGCATGTGATGGGAACCGGTCAGGAGCCCCAGCCGGCGCCAGACCCTTCCCCCCTGCACCTGCCCGGCGACGGCGGAGGGGAGGGCTCCGGTTGCCTCCATCTCGGCGCCAAACTCACTCCCTCGCCGCTGCATCACGAAGCGCTTGCCGGCCAGCTCGAGGGGCACGTCATGGAAGTCGCCCACCACCGACTCGGGCGAGGCCCACTGGGTCATCGTGCGGTGAAAGGTTTGATGCCACGAGGCGTACGCCTTCGGGTGACACGCCTTGCAGCTGTCGGAGGTGACATAGCCCTCGGGGCCTCCCTGCCGCGGGGTGGAGTCGGCCAGCTGGCGGTTTGATTGGGCGGGCCTCGAGAGCGCCAGGCTCCAGTAGGTCGCTCCCCCGAGGAGCGCACCGACGGCAAGCAGTCCCGCCAGCAGGCCCCCTTGGCGGGGAGCTGTGCCACGAAGCAGTAGGCCGGCGGCGGCCAGCACCACCAGGGTGAATGCTACCCATTCCATACACAGGGCTGTTCGAGCCCAGTCGGCGGAGATGCGACTCCCCCCCCAAGGTTGCCCGGAAACGGGGCGTTTCGCCGAAACACCCTGCCCGTGACGAGCATTCCTCAAGAGGATGTTCACCGATAACGGGGGTCTCATAGCCTATATCGGAACACTCCCTTGGGGGCAAGTGTTTTGGAGGCGTCTGTCGTGCAGGGGGCCGACCGCCGGATGTCCATCCAGGGCGCTCCGACCCGCCGGGACATCCCTCGACCGGCGGAGGCCCCGATCTATCCACACGTCAACATCGTGTAAGAGTTTACGGCCATCTGCGCACAGATGGGTAACGACGAAACCCCAAAGGCCCGCGAAGGCCCACCCCAGCCATGGTCATGAATCTGAAGAGTCGTCGGTGCCGTTTCGTTCCGCCCGGGACGACGTTCCGTCGGGGCCTGGCCGTGGGGGGGCGGAGAGGTTGGCGGCTTTCTCACGAAAGCCGCTACCGGAGAGGTGGGGGGGCGGGGCTTCGTGAGTTGACAACTCCCTGACATGGGCGATGTTTTGAATGTTCCATTCCACAATCAGGGGGCTCGTTTCATGCAATCAGACGTGACCGTCGCGCGACGG
>DMJJ01000429.1 GCA_003452185.1 Verrucomicrobiales bacterium
GGGGGGGGAATCGGCTCCTCCGGGGGCGCACGGGTGGGAGGCCCCAGGAATCATCTTCCTGACGGCAGCTTGAACCTCGGGACTGTTTGCCCGCGTTGTCATGTCCGTCGCATTTCGTGGACGGCGACCCGAACGCGCTTCCTCCTGATCAGGCTCTCCCGATTACGCTCTTCATCCGGTCATCGCCGGTCCAACACTCACCACGCACCCGCCTGATAACATTGGATCGAAAACCTAATGCAAACTACGACACGTCCTAAAGTACGTCAAAAGAGGTGGGACAGAATTCTGGAGAAAAACGGGACCGCTGTGCCCCGCGGGAGGGCGTCGCCGCGCGGAGGGTGCGCCCCCCCGCCCGCGCGTCTCAGAGCCCCCGGATGCGGTAATACCGCTGGGGATGAGGGGCGCCGCCCGGATCGGCCACCACGGCACCAGCAGGGCTCCCATCGACCGGCGGGCCGACGGCGCTCCAGGCCCGGTCGGCGAGCTGATCCGAGGCCTCCAACTGGTAGAGCCGGTCCGCAACCCCGCGGAACGTCAGCAGCACATCCTGACCGCGCAGCCCGATTCCCACGATCACCGGCGCACCGGGATCCGCCCCCGCGTCGACCACCGTAAACGGGTCGCTCAGGGCCTCCAGCCCATCCCCGGTCCAGGCCCTGAGACGGAGGCCGGCCCGGGGCTCGAGGACGCGGAGGGTCCCGCTCCATGTCCCGTTTTGAAACACCCCTCGGCCCGCCACCTCGGCCGCCACCGGGGTCTCGGCCGCGAGGCGAAGGACGGGCACACGGTTCGTCATCCGGGGCGGCGGCGTCGACCCTCCCCAAAGCCTCGGATCCCCGAACGCGCCGTCGCTCTCGAACACCCGCGCACGCAGCCCCTCGGTCTCGACGTAACGGCAAAGGCCGTCGGCGGTGTAGAACGGGTTGCTGAAGCTCAGATCGAGGGCCAGGGATCGCTGGCCGTCGTAGGCGAAGGGCTCGCTGAAAGGAATTCGAACCCAGCCCGGATCGCTTACCTCAAGCAGCCCCTCGTACACCGTCGTCCAGCCCGAGGTCTCCCAGTCCCGCGAGTCGAATGCAAGGGCGGCGGTCTGCATGAGACGGAGTCGGAATCCCCCCATGGCCTGCCCCGGGAGGGAATCCACCTGGAACGCGATCGAGGAAATCCTTCCCGCAGCCCCGATCTCCGAGGCGGGATAGAGGAACTGCGACCGGGCGTCGTGGAAGTAGGTCCTGAAGGGGAACTCCCACGAGTTGGTGCCCGGGGGCGTTTCGGTTTCCGCGGCTTCTCGAACCACCTCCACCCGGAGGGCACCCCCATACCCGGGCACCCCCCGACCGGCCTGGTCGACGGCGGTCAGCGTTGCAGGGAACGGGCGGGCCAGCTCCTGCGTCGGCTGGGGCGCCGACCAAACGATCGCTTGAAGCTGCATCGCGTCGTCATCCCGGACGAGGATTGAGCCTGCGGCCTTTTGAACCTCCGCCCCGACGACGTTCGTCACCACGAGGGAGAACGTCTCGTCCGGCTCGGCCCGGAGATCCCCCACGATCGGAACGCGCACCAGGAGCTGCGTGACCCCGGGGGCGAACCGCAGGAGCCCCCGGCTCTCGACGTAGTCGCTCACGGCAAGGGCGGATCCCGGGAGCGTATAATAGGAGAGAAGCACCACGTCGGACACGGGGTTCGTGAGCCGGACCGGGACCACCGCCACGACCCCATCCCCAGGCCCCCCCTCGGTGACGGAAACATCCTCCACGACGATCCGCGGCGGAAGGTCATCCTCCTGGATCGAGCCCCTCGCCACGCCGTCCAGGATCACCGCGTTGCGGGGGTTTGAGAGATTGACCAGAAACGCCTCGATCGGATCGTAGGTCGTGTCCCCGAGCACGGGGACCTTGATCGTGAGGTTCGTGACCCCGGGTGCGAACACCAGGGTTCCCTGCACGGCGAGGTAGTCCAGCCCGGCGGTTGCCCCGGCATCCTGGGTGGCGTAGTCGACGCGCACCTCCCGGCTGAGGGGAGCCGAGAGGGTGACCCGGAACGAGGCAACGTTGGTTCCCGAGTTCCCCTCCGCCACGGAGGCATCCCGGACCACGAGGAACGGCTGCTCGACATCCCATGCGTCCTGGCGCCGGTTGTTGGCGGGAAACGGGTCCGGCAACGGACTCTCAAGCGCGCAGTCGCTGACATAGGTCCCGGGAACATCGATCACCAGCCGCAGGGTCACCACCACTCCAGCCCCGCCGGGGGGAATCGGGTCGAGCGGGCAGCGGATGCCGGTCGACGTGACCACGCAGGCCCCGCCGGTGGAGGTGGCCGAGAGGACCGTCGCCTCCGGCGGCAGCTGGTCGACCAGCACCACCCCGGTGGCGGATGAGGGCCCGGAGTTCACGATGCGGTACTCCAGGGTGAAGGGCTGCTGGAGGAACGTGCGCGTCGGCTTTCGGGTGAGCGACAGGGAAAGGTCGCCCGGGGCCAGCAACGTGATCGGGGGGGAGTATCCCACATGCCCCTGCCCGTCGTCCGCCACCAGGGTCACAAGCCCCGCGGCGCCGCCGAGGTCGAGCCCCCCGGCCCATCTCCCCTGCTGGAACGGCCCGAGCGCGGCGGGGCTGACCGCGAACCGGCCGGGAGGGGTGAACACGGGGGCAAGCCCCTCGTTCAGCGCGCCAAAGGAGGCCGCTCCGAGGACCCAGTCCTGGTTGGAGTTCAAGTCGCAGGTTCCCACCCGTTGCCAGGTCCGTCCCAGCACCTGGGTGGAGGGGATCGCGGCCCCGCTCCAAGCCTCGGGGGGAATCGGCACCGGGCTGGTGATCAGGGAAGGGTCCGCATCGATCGCGCAGGCGAAGTCCATGACATGGCTCGAGCCATCCAGGAGCAGCACCGCCGTGGGCACCCCGACCGGCAGCACCCCCCAATCGAGGCTCACCCCCAGGGCGAACGCGGGAAAGCGGCCGGGAGGACGCCCCCCCTCGATCACCGTGAAGGTTCCCCCCGGGGCAACGACGCTGTTGGAGGGAAGGAGGAACGTGGTCTTGGGAGCGGGCCAGCTCCGGCGATCATAGAACACGAGGCTCCACCCGCTGACGTCGATGGGGGCCCCGGAGAGATTGCTGCACTCCACCCAGTTTGTTCCGCTGAGGAAAATCTCGGACAGCAGCAACGTCCCCTGCCCCGGCGACCCGGCGTGGCCGGAGACCGGCAGCGGGCCGTCGAAGGAAGGGACGACAAACCCGGCATCATCGAGCGCGGTGACCAGGCCGGAAACCCCCTCACCCGCGGTGACGGTGGCGGGCAGCCGGCCCCACTCAAAGTGATCCACCGGGCCAACCTCGCGGGTGGTGAAACTCCAGACCGGGCTTGGAGTCCGCGCCGCCCCCTTCACCGCGACCACCTGCCACCAGTACTCGGTCGCAGCCTCCAGCCCTCCCACCCACGCCTGCGGAAGGGCGGGATCGGCAACCCGGCTGAACGGCCCCGAGGGGCCGGCGGAGCCGAGATACACCTCGAATCGCGTTTCCCCGGAGGCCCCCAGCTTGAGGCTCACCTCGTCGACGCCGACATTCACAAACCCAAGTTCATCCTCCTCAGCGAAGAGGATCCTCACCACTCGGCCGCGATACTCGCTGAGGTCGACGGCATGTCGGGTCCACTCCATGGAGAGCGGGTCTCCCGGGCGCGTGGTGTACGCCACCCGGAGCAGCTCCCCCGAGGGGTCCTGGATCTCCACCCGGTACCGCTGGCTTGGGTCAAAGAACTCCGGCCCGTGGTTATGGATGAAATCCACCCAGGAGAGGGTGACGCCAAGGGCATCCCGCGGAATCACCACGTCCTGCCAGAGCTGGTGCTTCCCCGGGCGATCCTGCGCCAGTACCGCATAATAGCCGCCTGAATAAGGAGGGAGCGGAAGCTCCGGTCCGTCGGGGTTGACGCTTCCGTCACTCACCACAAACCCCTGGGAACTCTCCGAGGCGTAGCTCCACCCTCCGAGGCTTCCCTCCTCGAAACCACCGTTCCGGATCACGTCGCCAAATCCCGGTTTCCACTGGAGGAGAACGTCGGAGGGAAGCCCGGTGGCTCCGTCCGCAGGGGCCGGGTCGTAGGGAGGGGCGGGGGTCTCGTCGTCGATCAGCCGCACCGAGGCGCCCCCGGAAAGGAAACCCGGCGCCCCGGCGGTCACCCCCACCCGGCGTTCCCCCTCGATCCAGGGATTGTCGGTGGCAGCGATGTCGAACAGGGCGGACAAGGTCCCGGCTTCGACCGTCACCTCCGCAGGAAGGGTGAGTCGGCTGGCGTCGTCCGGGAGGAGGGAAACCACGAGGTTTGTCGGGAGGGTGCCGCTCAGGGTGATAAGCCCTGTGAGATGGGGCGCCCCCTCGGCAAGGGCCGCGGGGAGCTGGAGGTCCAGGGCGGGAACCTCGTTGTCCGACACCAGGATGCCGGCGCTCACCCCCTGCCATCCCGGGACCGAGGCGCTCACCGTGACCAGGAGAGGCCCGTCGATGCTCGAGCCATCGACCACGGAAAGATCGAAGTTCACCGAACGGGCGCCGGCCGGGATGGTGACCGACCCCGGCACCTCCAGCCGATCGGGATCCGAGGAGGCGAGCTCAATGGCGAAATCGCTGGCCACCTGCGTGTCGAGCTCGATCCGCCCCCCTCTCTGGATCAACCCGTCCCCCTCGGATACCGCGGCCACGGTGGTCAGGGTGAGGGTCGCCGTCTCATCATCGTCCACTTCGACCCGGATCTCCGCATCCACATACCCCTCGGCCGAGGCATGGATCGGGATCCACCGGGTGCCATCCAGGAGGGTGTTGTCCAGCGCGACAATCGGGAAGAGCCCCCGCGCCTCCCCCGCCCTCACCAGCACCCGTGACGGGAGGTCGATCTGTCCGGCGGCCGGGGTGGTGAGCAGGAACTCGACGTCCCGGCGGGCGGGCACGGCGAGCACCAGCTGCCCGGTCCCTGCCACGCGACTTCCCTCCCGGATCGGGGGCGGAGCCTCAAGGCGGAACCGGCCGACCGGGTTACCCGTGACCCGCACGTCATCCACCGCGATTCCGTCCACCGGGATCGGGTAGTTGTCGAACTGGTTGAACCGGATCTGGAAGTGGGCCCCGTAGGCGAGTCCGGCCGGCACAACCACGTCATCGAGCGAGACGACGAACTCGCGGTTCGTCGAGCCGAGGTGACGGAGACTCTGAGCCTCATGCCAGAAGAGGCCGTCAGCGCTCACCGCCACCCCGTCAAAGTCGGCCCCGTCCCGGAACGGGCTTGGAGGCGGGGCGTTCGGCTCATCGCTGAATCCCTTGGCCCAAAACCTCAGCACCACGTTGGTCCATCCCCGGAGGTCAAGACCGAGGGTGACCTCGTTCCGCGTCGGCAACCCGTCGCTGTCGCTGTCGAGCGTCATATGCCGCTTTCCGCCGTGAGGTCCCCCGAGTGACGTGAGCTGGACCCGGCCCCACGGGGGATTGGAGACGAACCATCCCTTCTGCAACGGCCCGGACTCGAAGTCATCCGCGAAGGGCATCGAAGTGAACTCGCTCAGCCGGAGCTCAATCCCCCGGCGCTGCACCACTCCCGAGAGGGTGTTTGTGATCTGGAGCGAGTCCATGAACCGGCCACGCCCCAGCGCCGCGGCCTCCGGCGCCACGCAGAGCCGCAGGTCGACGGCCTCCCCGGGGGCGAGCGTTCCGGCAACGGGCTCCACCCGAAGCCACCCTTGCGAGACTCCCCCTCCCCAGGTCACAAGGTTGGTCCCACGGTTGGTCAGGGTGATCGATTGGCAGTCGACGAACAACGGCCCCCCGACGGCGCCCGGGAAGAGGAATCGCAGCTCTCCCAGGAGGCCGAGATCATCCGGAAGATCGAACGCCTCCACGACCCCCGAGGTGCTGGTGGTGGCGGGACAGAGGGCGCTGAACCCCATCCCACGGCGGGCGAAGGCCGCCCAGAGTTCCCCCTGGTTGGCGCCGCCCGTGCTCGCAACGTCGGCCTGCAGAATGGCGTCCCGGGCCTGGAGGAAGGTCGGGTTCGGGGGGCTGAGCTTCATCCCGTCGGTCACCAGCTGAAGCATCAGCCGGTTCCCCGGGTCGACGCCGTGCTTCTTGATGAGGCGCGACCGGGCGTCCCACAACGTCGCGCACCAAACCTCCCCCTGGTTGTGAACCTCGCCCGCAAGCCCCGGGGCGAACGGGAACACCGGGCTCCGCGGCACCCCCGTATGGGGAGAGATCCGGGCCGGGTCGATGTCCTGGAAAGTAAGCGGGTTCTTGGAAAGGTCGGTGCTGTAGGGATAGCGCCGGATGCCATAGTAGGCATTCTCCTGGAGCCCGAAAAACCCCTCCGTGACATAGCTCCCCAGCGCGTAGCAGGCATCCGGATCCTCGCCCGGCCGCGTGAGCATCGAGAGGGCGTAAAAATCGGACCACCCCTCCCCCATCCCCCCGGCCTGGAGCGAGCTGATTCCCACGCCCCCGCCGACCAGCCGGGTGCTGAGCCCGTGGGCGTATTCGTGGAGGATGATTCCTGCGTCCAGGTCCCCGTCGCGTGTGGGATCCATCCCATCGAATACGTACATCTGAATCCGGCCCGGCTCCCCGTCGGGCGAAGGGGTGAAGTTGGCGTTGTTGACGCCGGATCCATCCTGGGCATCCGCGAGCACCGGATCCCCCCCGATCCCCCCGCGGCCGAAGTTGTCCTTCTGGAAGTTTCCGGCCGACTCCGTGAAACCGAGCTCGTAGAGCCGGTCGTGCATCACATTGCACCAATAGAAGAGCTGCACCACGGCGGCCTCCCCGTTTTCCGCGGCAGGCCGGGCGGGATCGAACGGCGGGGCGAACACCCGGAACGGGGAGCCGTGGGGCCGGGGAAGGTCGGGGTAATCGTCCCCATCGAGGTCCAGGTGGGCGTCCACGTTGTTTCCCCGGGTCTCATTCTCACCGTCGCCGATCCACCCGAGCGGGGAGGCCACCGGGTTGAGGGAAGCGAGGGTGAGGAGGGTGCGCTCCACCACGGGCGGCTGGTTGCTGGAAGGATCGGGGAGGGTCGGTCGAAGCGGAGCCGGGCTGTCGCCCGTGAACACCAGGTAGCTCGCCTCCGCGGCGTAAAGGGTGAGGCAACGACGGAGGAGAATCTCCCCGTTCCGCACATCGACCAGGACCTCATACCGCTCCCCGCCCCGGCTCCGGGTCAGCTCCACCCGCCAGCAAAGGGAGAGCTGCTCGCGGGCCATCGGCACCCAGGTGAGGCGCGCGACGCCTTCCCCTGGGAGCAGGCCGACACGAAACCGCTGCCGCCGATCCAACCCCACCGGGTCGGGGTCCAGGGGCAGGAGCAGGCCGGCAGGCACCGGCTCCTCGATCGCCTCACTCGCCAGGCGAACCGCCTCCTCCACCGGGATGGGGGGGTTGGCCACAAGGGCCGGGCGGGCGGGGTCCCACGCCTGGGCCAACCCCTCGGCATCGGGCACGAAGCTGCTCGCGATCGAGAGCAGCTCCTCACCCCGGGTCAGGTGGCCGATCAGGATCGCCTCCAGCACCGGAATGCCATCCACCCGTTGATCCCAGGCAACGCTCTGACCCAAGCCATCCGAGAGGAGGGAGGCCCGTACGGGCGCACGCCCGGCCAGGAGATCCGATCCATGGCCAAAGAGGCCGGGGTGTTCGTCCAAGAAGGCTTTCACTGGCTTGTACGGCTCATCGGAAGGGAGGGCGTCAACCGACTGCAGGGAAATTCCACGCCCCCGTCCCCCGGGGCCACTCAGGGTGCCCCCCAGGGCTCGGACGTACGAGGCGCCTCCCCGCAGCAAGTCATAGTCGACCCGGGCGCCAGGAACCCGGCTCCGCAGGCGCGCCTCAGCCTCGGCTCGCTCCCCGGCCAGGGGGGTTGTGATCGAGTGAGGAGGGCTGCGCCGGTCAACCGTTGGGAGTGAAGGATCTGCGAAGACCAGGGAGGCCAGGGAGAGAAGCAGGAAGCCGCCCCGGAACATGGCTCTCCCCGCGCTTCCGGGAAAACGCACTCGGAGGCTATAAGCCAGGGGCCAAGACATGCACGGGCCCCGCAGGAAGTCGCCACGACGTCGACAGGGCTCTATCTATCTGTGGCTCAATCCCGCCCCAAGTCAAATGCCGAGCCACCGCGGCAACACCCGGTCGGGTCAATGCTTGCGGACGAGCCGATCCTGGGAGATCCCGTATCGATCGAGAACCCGCTGGGTCGCCTCGGCCGTCCCGTTGGCGCTGAGGACCATTTTGCGGACGGAATCGCCCCGCATGTACTCAATCACATGGAATCCTTCCACGGGGGACTTGAGCGCTTCCTCGAGGTCGGTCAGGCGGCTGATGGTCTTCCCGTTGAGCTTGTCGACCACGAGAAGGCGCAGGTCCTGGTAGCCGAGGGTGTAGGGATCGGGCAGGATCGAGGAGAGAATCACCAGGGCGGGGCGATCCTTGCTCGGCGCCTCGTTGTTGTAGTAGTTGAGGCGGAACGGGGCGCGGCGCTTCCAGTCATCCCCCCACGCCCTGAGGTACTGGTTGGAGAGCGGCTGGAAGACGAGCCCGCCCACGATAAGGTACTCGGGCTCCTGGTCGAACAGGTAATCCGGCATGAG
This sequence comes from Verrucomicrobiales bacterium, assembly GCA_003452185.1. Lineage (GTDB taxonomy): Bacteria > Verrucomicrobiota > Verrucomicrobiia > Limisphaerales > UBA11320 > UBA11320. Next base: position 8,621 of record DMJJ01000429.1, read on the forward strand.
GCGGGTTTCAAAGTCGGCCTTCGGGAGCCGATAGGCCACATCGACCGATTTTCCCTCGCGCCAGACCTTGATCCGGACCTCCTCCCCCGCCCAATGGTTGCGGGTGGCCAGGTTCTCGAGTAGCAGGTGCCCGTACATCGGGTCGTGGTAATTCCCCTGGGAGTCGATCTCGAACCCGTCGACCTCCAGGATCAGGTCATGGGGGCGGATGAGGTTGGTCTGCCCGAGCTCGTGGGCCCCCTCGATGACCACCACGCCGCGCGGTTCCCCGGTGAAGCCGAGGTATTGGTGCACCGCCGGGTTCTCGCTGGGTTGCCAGACAAAATCAAAGTAGCCGAGGCCCCGGTACGTCCCCTTCTTTCGAGAATCGAGGGCGAACCGGATGAACGGGGCCGGGGTGGCGACGCACAGGTTTCGTGTCTGGGAGGTGACCAGGCCGGCAAAGCGGTTTCCAACCATGACCGGCTCCCCCCATCCAACCCCGTTGATCTCGGAGGAGAGCTCCACCTGGGCGTGCTGGACGAAGCTCAGCTTCGCATCGGTCGACATGAACTGGTTGAACTCGGCCTTCCGGACCTCCATGTTGCCGCTCCTCCAGCGATGGATCTGAAAATCATCCTTCGAGGTAAGCTTCGGGGCGAAATCAACCGGCCGCACCCCCTTCCAAAACTCGGCCTCCCCGGTTCCAACCAGGGCGAGGTTCGCGTGGTAATCGATCCAGGTCACCGTGGCCTCCCACCACTTTCCCCGCCCCCCCCGCTGCACGCGGATGAGGGTTCGCTCGGAAAGCCCGTCGGCCGTGGTCAGGATCTCGGAAGTGCTGACGATGATCCCGCTCTTGTGGACAGAGCCGCTTCCGCGGTTCCAGGGAGTCTGATAGTCGTATTGCTTCCGGTTGACCTCGAGCTCGACGAGGGAGTCCTGCAGCAGGGCGCCGCCCGGCTCGCGGGAGGAGGAGGAAGCCCCGGCCCGGGGCGCCGGGAGCAGGGCCGCGATCAGGGTGAGGAGGCAGATGGGGGCCGTGAGTCGGAGGATCATAGGCGGCGGTCCTTGGCGATGCCGTAGCTCTTCAGGATTTCAGGATTGGCACGGTCGGCTTCCGGCCGGGAGAGACATTCAATGCCGTTGTTCGGTAGGAACTCGATCACGTGCTGCTGGTTGGTGCCGGAGCCGAATGCGGCGATGACATCCTCCAGCCGGTTGATCGGCCTGCCGTTGATCCGGTTCACGAGGGTCCGGCCCTGGACCTTCAGGTTGGCATTCACGGGATGGGAGAGGGTGGTGGCGAGGATCACCGCCTCGGGCCGGGAGTTCTCGGGATGTTCGGTCCGCCGGTAATAAAGCTCATAAACGAGCTCGGCGTTGGCGGAGTCGGTCCAGTTTCGGCCGAAGGTCTTGAGGTAGTCGACGCTGAGCGGGGTGAAGACCAGCCCTCCGTAGACGAAGTACCGGGGGGGAACGTCGTACTGGTTGCTGAGCACCCGCTCGGTGTCGTTGGTCCCCATCGGGACCTGGACGGTCCTGGAGGCCCCGGCCCGCCAGACCTCCATTTCGACCTTCTCCCCGACCTGGGCCCCCTGGAGAGCGGCGGTCATGTGAAGCCGGTTGCCGTCGTAGAGGATGGTCGCATCGCTCCCGACCTCGTAGCCCGCCACCTTCAGCAGGACGTCGTCCTCCTCCAGGATCCCCTTGGCGGAGGACATCGGCATGATCGAGTCGATGCGTGCGCCGGACCCGTTCTCCGCCAGCTTGAGAAAGGCACGGTGGGCCGGGTTCTGGAGGGGCGTGACGCGGATCCCCGCCAGCGGGAACCCGTCGTATCGGCCGTCGTCGATGTCCTTCAGGAAGTGCTGGATGATGGGCGGGGGGATGAAGAAACCTGTGTTCTCGAGGCCGGGCATCCCCTGGAATGCGACCCCGACCACGGCGTCCTCCTGGATGACGGGGCCGCCGCTGTTGCCGGGGTTGAT
>DMJJ01000528.1 GCA_003452185.1 Verrucomicrobiales bacterium
CCGCCCTCGGAAAGCGGCCTTGGGTTCCGAGGCCGGTTTGATGCCGGGGTGGTGGCGGTTGACGCCACCCATGTCTGGGCCTCCAGAAACACCGAGTATGAGATTTTCCGCACCGGCGCCGCTGCCCACACCCTGGGGGCCCTTCTGGTGTTGAACCATCGGACACGGCTCAACCTCCCGGCCCTCCCGATCGGGGAGGTTGCCCGGCAGGCCCACCTCGAGGGGGGGCTCCTGGATCTGGAAAAACACAACTGGCCCTGGTCGATGGCCATCGTGCCGGTGGTTTCCCCCGATCTGTTTGAGCTCGGGAACAACCACCACTGGGAAGCCCCGTACGCCGTCCGGGGCTGGGCCGTGCCGGCCCCGCCGTACATGGGAATCCCGGGGTCGGGGACCGACACCGAGCGGGGGTGGACCCAGTATGGATTCTCGACCTACTACGCGCTGCTCGACTCCGGATTCTGGCTGCGTCCCTCGGCCGGGACCGCGAACGGCGTCCACCCCGTGCCGCTCGGATTCAGTCGCGTTTACGTCCATCTCGATGGGCCGTTCTCGTTTGACGCCTGGATTCAGGGGCTCGGCGCCGGCCGCAGCTTCGTCACCACCGGACCGATGCTCACGGCGCGCATCGACGGGGCGTGGCCCGGGGGGACGTTGAGCCGTTCCGCGGGCGGCGCTCCGTTTGCCGCGGAGTGCCGCGTCCGCAGCGAGCAGCCGCTGGAATCGGTGGAGCTCGTGGTCAACGGGAGGGTCGCCCGGCGATGGGACCCCGAGAACCGGCCGACCGCGGCAGGGGGCTTTGAGACCCGGTGCACGCAGGCCATTTCCCCCAGCGAGAGCGGATGGGCAGCCTGGCGGTGCATTGAGGTCCGCCCGGGCGGGCGGATCCGCTTCGCGCACTCCGCCCCGTGGCGGATCGAGGTGCCGGGGCATCCCCAGATCCCGCGGCGGGAGGAGGCCGAGTGGCTGGTGTCGCGGGTGACGCAGGAGATCGAGCGCAGCCGCGGGGTCGCTCCCGCCCCCCTCATCGAGGAGTATCAGAAGGGGCTCGAGGCCTATCAGCAGGTGCTCAAGCGTGCCCGCTGAGCCCGTGGGACCCGGGCGCGATCACGGGTTCACCAGCACCAGCCGGTAGTAGCTGGCCACCGCACGGCTCTCCCACGGCTGCGAAAGCAGGCCCCCAGTGGTGGTTGAGAGGGATTGCTCCGCCCCGGCGGCGACCCATTCCCCGGCCTGGAGATCGTGCGTCGTCTCGATGCGATAGGTCTGTCCCGGCGTTCCCGACCAGCGGAGCAGGATGCTCCCCCCCTCAAGGGAGATATCGAGCTGGAGGGGGGAGAGCACGAGGAGGCGCGCCGCCTCCGAGACCACGGTTGCCCCCGGGTTCGTGACCGCCACCGAGTAGGCCCCTGCGTCCGACGCTGTGACGGAGGGGAGTGTGAACGACGGGGCGTTTGCCCCCGCGAGAGGGAGCCCGTTCCTCATCCATTGGTAGCCGAGCGGGGCATCCCCTGCCGCTTCCACCGTGAAGGTGGCGCTGGCCCCGGGCACCACGGTTGTCGAGGCGGGTTGGCGGAGGAGCGACGGGCCTTGCACCACGCTCACCACCGAGGTGAAACTGTTGGCCGGAAGCGTCCCCCCCGCCAGGTTCGTGATGACCACCCAGTATTTGCCGGCATCGTTCGTCCGCACGGAGGGGAGGGTCAGGGTGCAGCTGGGGCTGTAGAGGAGGACGTTCGTCACCAGGGTGTTGACCGTTCCCTTGAGCCGACGCCAGGTGAACCCCATCGGGAGGCTCCCGGTGGCGCTGACCGTCAGGGTCGCATTCGAGCCGATGGCCACCGTCTGCAGGGCGGGGGTGGGCTGTTGCACAATCACCGGCCTGACCTTGACGGTCAGGCGAACCTCCGCCGTGGTCCGGGTAGAGAGCCCGTCGGAGATCCGGACCGAGTAGTTCCCCTCGTTCACGAGCTGCGCATTCGGCACGGTGAGCGAGCTGGCCGTCGCCCCGGGGATCTCCTCCCCGTTGAAGAGCCATTGATAGGTGAGAAAGCGATCGGAGGGGAGCGTCACCACACTCAGGGTGGCGCTCTTGCCGACATCCACCATCTGCGACTGCGGGGGGGTCAACACCTGCGGTGGGACGGGGACGAACACCCGGGCCTCACGGCTCAGGGTGCACCCCGCCAGATTCCAGACCCGCACGGAATAGTTGCCGGCATCCATCGGGCCGGGCTCCTCCAGGGAGAGGCTCGCGCTGGTGGCCCCGGGAATCGCAACGCCGTCGTGCAGCCATTGGTACTGAAGCGGGTCGCTGCCCGAGAGGGTCACGCCCAGCTGCACCGGGGTGCCGAGGGAGATCTGGGGCCCGAGGGGTTGCGCGAGGATGAGCGGCGGGGTCCCGGGGTCGGGAAGGGCGTTCACCCGGCCGGGGGACGGGGTTCCGGGAACCCACGCGGCGGGGTCTTGCCCCGGGAGTGCCGGCTTGCGGAGGAATACCGTTGCCGCGGGGAACGGGAGGACCGACTCCAGGGAATCCACGCGATCGAACGGCAGGCCTGTGACCGTGAGCCGCTCCAGTCGCAGCGGAGCCACCGTTCCGTGGAATCGACCGGAATAAGGGCCGACGATCGGGACCGAGGCATCCACGGAATGCCGGGCGCGGAACCCGGCCGCCGAGGCCGGGTCGGCCGAGGGATCAAACGGGACCACCAGGAGGTAGCCCCCGGGCGGGAGCAAGGTGGTCGGGGGAAACCGGAAATCGATGGCTCCGGCGATCCGCCACGGGATCGCGGGATCACCCAGCGCCACGGGGGTGGTGGTCGAGGTGTTCAGGAGCTCGATGTACTCCGCGGTCAGGTCCGAGGCCGGGTCGCTGGGGGATCCCGAAAGGATCTCGTTCAGCACCACGGGACCGACTCGTGGGGCGGCATTCGGACCACCGGGAGTCGGGAGGAGAAGCGGGACGAACTGGTCGCCCAGGCAGGTCTCCAGCAGGCCCTGGGAAATGTTCGGGCCAGCCGGGCCAAGCTCCGCCTCGTCTTGTCGGCCCGTGAGCTCCCCACCGGGGTTCACCTCGGAAAGCACCACGGTCTCCCCCGATGCCGCGAGGGAGAAGGGGCGGTTGACTCCCGGGGCCCCCGGGGTGCTGAAAAGGGATTCCCCCACGCGAAGGTAGCCCCCGGGGGCGAGGAGCGTCCCGACGGGAAAACGGTACCGAAGCGGATCGGCCGGGTCATCCGTCAATCCCCACCCGGAGAGGTCAACGGGGTTGGTGGTGGTGTTGAGGAGCTCGATGAAATCCCCCCCGACGGCGGTGGCGGAGGAGAGAACCTCACTGATCCGGACGGAGGCGAGGGGACTCCGGTTGGGCGATCCCGGGGAGGAGAGCCCCGGGAACCGGCGGATCGAGTCGCCCCCGTCGGGCCAGCGCCCGGCGGAAACGCCCGGGGCCTGTGCCCCGAAGGTGACGGAGTCGATGACCGGCACCGGCGTCCCGTCGGCCTGGGGGAGCCTCCGGTCGTAAAGTCGGATGGAATCCCCCTCGGCCCCCAGTCGGAACGGAACGTGGTCCTGCCCCGCGAGCGGATCGCCATCCGCCACCAGCACCGCATGGCCATGGCCCGCGATGAAATTCAGGCTGCGAAAGACCCCCGCCCCGGCGCTCCCGGCGAGGCTGGGCTGACCTGCCAGGGCGATGCCATCGAGGCGGACCGGGAGCGGGTCCCCGTTGTAGAGCTCGAACCAGTCGGCCCCCTGCTCGGGGTCGGCCATCCATTCATTGATGCGGAGCAGCGCGGGCGACCCGACCTGGGCTGCGGGGCTGTTTCCGTTCCCGGGGGTCGGGACTGCCAGAAGCCCCCACTCCCCCGCGGCGGCCGGTCCGACGACCCCTACCGGGAAGTTCGCGATCTGGAACCCGTATTCCAGGGAAAGCACCGCTTCGGATCGATCGCGTAATGTCAGGGTCGCCCCGTTTCCGGGGAGGCTGAACCCGGTGAAAAGCGAGGGGCCGGGTGCCGTCGAGGCCGGGATCGATGCATCGCACCAGAGCACCAGAAGACCCTGGGGCTCCAGGGTCAGCCCTGCCGGGAAGAGGAAGCGTCCGCCGGCCCCGCCATCCACCTCCAGCCGGCAGCCGTCGAGGGAGAGCGGGATGCCGAGCGGGTTCACGATCTCCACGAAATCGGAAAATGTCCCGGCGGTGCTCAGGACCGCCGACTCGTTCCGGGCGAGGATCTCGTGGAACTGCGGACCCGAGTACGGGGCGGGCGACGCGTTCGGGGCCCCTGGGGTTGGGTTGCCGTAGAAGGCGACGGGTGCGCCCGGGGTGCCGTCGGGGTAGCTCCCGAACGAGACTCCTTGCGTCCCGGGAACGGGAAACGCCACCCCTTGAAGCTCCGTTCCGGAGGGCGACATCAACGTGAGCCCCAATGCCGAGGCGGGGAGCCTGAAATCCAGGTGGCGGAACCCGGGGCGCTCATCCGCGATGAGCTGGACAAATCCAAGCGGGGGGAGGAACCCGGGGAGGCTGTAGCGAACGGTCCGATCCCCGACCCGGAAGGAGAGATTCCTGAGCGCCACCGGGAGCCCGGCGTCGCGGTTGTAGAGTTCGATCCAGTCTTCCTGGCCGGGAACTGGATCGGCCATGAGCTCGTTGACCCAAAGGGCGGACGGCTCTGCGAGACGGGCTGCGGCGTTGACCGCCCCCGGGGTCGGGGTCGTCAGCGTGAAGTCATCGCCGACCCGGCCGAGGGAGAGGTCGGTGAGCTGCGGTCCCCAGGAGAGGGCGTCGACCCGGTTGGTGAGGGGATCGTAGAGGAACAGGGAATCCCCCTGGCGATCGAGTCCGAACCCGGCGTGAAGCCCGGAGGTGGAGTTCGTGTCGCACCAGATCACGAGGAACCCCCCTGCGGAAATCCGGGACCCCGCCGGCAACACAAAGCGCCGCGGGTTTCCGTTGTCGCTCAGGCTCCACCCGGAGAGATCGATTCCATCGGCACCCCTGTTCTCCAGCTCCACGAAGTCGGGAAGGGTTCCCTCATGGGGCACCGAGCCTCCATTCTCAGCGAGGACCTCGCTGATGCGGAGCGCGGCCGGCGGGACCGGGAGGTTCGGGGCGCCGGGTGATCCCTTGGCCGCGGGGCTTGCCCGCCAGCTTGACGGGTCGCTGGGATCCCCCGACGGGTCGACCAATTCCAGCGAACTCCCGCCGCCGGCAGCCCGGTCCGGCCACCCTCCCTTGTTGTTGTAAGTGACCGAGTACCGGGTGATCCCATCGGGGGAGACCAGGGCCAGCCGCTCGCCCCCATTCCCCAGGGTCCCGGTATAGATGCCGCCGATGCGGACCCCCGGGTAGCGGAGCTTCCAGGCGTTCGTGTCGACGCCCGGGGCGAGCACCAGGAACGCCCCTGAGGGAAGCCGTGTCCCGGGGACAAACGTCATCCCGATCCCGTCGACCGACCAGCCCCCGAGGTCGAGCTCGGCCGGGGAGGTGTTCTGGAGCTCAAGGAACTCGAACGCGTCGCCCCCAGGGGGATTGTACATGATCTCTGTGATCCGGAGCGGCGGCTCCGGAAGGCCGGCCTCGAAGCGGGCCTCCAGCAGGGCGCTCCAGTTGGTGCCGTTGAGCGTGCGCGCCTTCACGAGCGTCGACCCGTTCAGCAGGGGCGGGGCCTCGGGGGAATAGGGGAGGGCCGCCGGGGAGGGGGCACCGGAGCGGAAGAGCCTCGGGTCGGCCCCATCGGTGGTGTAGTAAATGGTCCCGGGTCCGTTGGAGGCCATCGTCAGGGCGTAGCCGGGGGGAACCCGTCCGCCGTGCTGCGAAAAGGTGGGGGGAAGGCTGTTTGTTGGATAGAGGCCGAGCCGCTTGAACTGGACGAACACGTTCGAGGATCGGAGTGGGAAATAGCGCGTCGTGTTGCCGGGGGAGTTCGTGAGGAAGAGGAGCGACTGGAGCTCATGGAGCCATTCGACATTCCTCGTGTAGGGCTGGCCCGGACGGGCCACATCCCCCCAGCGGGCGGACTCGCAGACGATCGCGGGGTCGATGGTGTTGATCACCTCCATGTACAGGGCGGCCGGCCGGTTCCATTCCGGATGGGCGGGATCCCACTCCGGGTGTTGCGGATCGGTGTAGAAGATGCCGTCGTTGAAGAAGTGACGCTGGATGTGGTCGGCGCACCGGAGGCGGAACTCGGGGCTGCCGCGCAGCGAAGTGAAGATCTCGCTCCCAGCGCCGCTGTTCAGGATGGCGGAGACATCCTCGGTGACGCTCTTGAGGGTGTGCTCCGCGTCCCAGGAGATGAATCGCCAGCCCGGGGCTCCCGGCCTCCGGCTGCGGATGGCATACCAGTTGTGGTTGTCCCAGTCGGTGTTCCCGGCCCAGTAGTTCACCATCATGTAGTCGATGAACCAGTCGAGGTCGAGGTGCTGGAGGGTGGCCACGTAGTTGGTGATGTTCCCCTGGGGCTTCCGCACCGCGGCGAGCATGGCGTTGTAGGCCGCCGCGTTCCCGGCGATCACGGTCGAGCTGTCGTGCTTCATCACGTCGTAGTCGGCCGGATCCCCCCCGAAATAGGTGGCGGCCCACTTCTCCTCGGGCCGCTCATGGAGGTCCTTCATCCCCCAGTAAAGCCCGTTCACATAGAGCAGGACGAACCGGCCGCGGGGAGGCTGGGCCGTGGTGCGGATCATCAGCTCGTTGACGAACTGCTCCCGGGCGTACTGGCCCCGGTATCGCTGGTCGGCGTCCGTCATGTGGTTCCAGACCATGTTCAGTGCGGAGTCCAGGATCAGGGTGTCGAACTCATCCACAGGTCCACCAGGATAGAGGGGGTACTTGAGCTTGGTGTTGCCGAAGTCGCCGCTGAAGACGAGCCGCATCGAGAGGTTCTTATCCTTCCAGTCGTTGCCGGAATCGGTCGGACTGCTCCCCCCCTGGATCTCAAACCCGCAATCGAGGCTGAACCCCGGGGTCCCGTCGGGATGAATCATCTCTATATGGGCCGGCTGGCGGTTGGCGGAGTCCCGTCTCACGTAAACCCCCTGGGCTGGCTCGAAGAGGAGCTTCTCATCGGTGACGAGCGAGAGGGTGGGAAGGCTTGTCAGCCCCTGGAGCGCGAGGGGACGGTAGACCGGATCCTGCGTGATCTTGGGATCCATGGCGTAGTCGCCCGGGGTGTTGAGCTTCCCGGGGGAAACCCAGGTGGCCGGGAAGCCGGCCGGGTTGGCGGGCTGGCTCAGGACGAGCACCGGGAAGATGTAGGTCATCGTGGTGACGAGGGAAGGGAGCCTCCCCGGCTCGAACCCCGCGACGCGCACGGTCACGACGGCCCGTGACTCGGTGCCGGCGATCTGGATCGGCCCTGAGTAGAGCAGGGAGTCCCGCGTCGGCACACTCCCATCCAGCGTGTAGTACAGGGTCGCTCCGGGAGTCGGGGAATCGAAGGCGACGGAAAACGGCGTGTCGAAGAACCCGCTCGCCACCGAGGGGCGTGGTGGCTCCACGAACCCGGAGTAGACCCGGGCGGCGGAGTTCGGCCCCCCAGGGGTGGCGGCTCCCAGGTAGGCAAACTCCCCGGCCCCGGCTCTCCCATACGGGATGTCCCCCCGCTGAGGAGGATAGTTTGAAAGGAGATCCGCGGTCCTCGCCGGCAGGCCGGGGTCGAACAGCGCCAGCGAACCCCCCGTCCCGGCCAGCCGGAAGTTGGTGTGCAGCCTGGCCCCCGGGGCCGTGGAGGTCCGGTTCTTCCCCGAGGCGTACACCACAAGATAGCCCCCGGGCGGAAGGGTGATCGAGGGGAAGATCCATTTCCCCGGCACGGCGGGATCGTCGCTCAGGGACCAGCCGAGGAGGTTCACGGGGATCCCCCCGCGATTCAACAGCTCGATCCAGTCGGGCGTGGCCCCATCCTCGTCGGTCAATCCGTTGAGGTTCTCCGCCAGGATTTCGTTGATGACGACATCCGCGCTCCGGGTGGCAGGATCGAGCAGGTAGCTCCAGCCGGGCGCCGCAAGGGCGTTGGCCGCCGGGGCGAGGTCCCGAATCTGGGCCGAGGAGCTCCAGGCGAGGGAAACCGCGGGGCCCTGCGCTGCAGGAAAGGAAAACCGGTACGGACCGGCGCCGTCGCCCGTCACGGACGACGCGGCGGTGCCGTTGATCAGGAGGCTCGCGGGCTGGACTCCCGACACCGGTTCGTTGAAGAGCACCTCCACCGCGTCGAGACCTGCGAGGGTGGCTCCGGGGGTCGGCTGGATCGACAGAGGCACCGGTGGGAGGAGATCCGCGAGGAGGTAACTCCACGAGGCGCCGACGCCCTTGGGATCGAGCCGATTCCCTGCAAGATCCGAAAGGATGGCGTTCAGATCCCACCGAAGCCTCACCTCTCCCGGCCCGGGCTGTGTGAAGAGGAACGTCCAGGTGTTACTCCCTCCCTCAACCGCGAACGCGGGGAGCTCGTTCACCAGAAAATCCCCGGCCTGCACACCCGTCACAGGCTCGCTGAACGTGACTCTCACCTGATCGAGGCTCCCGACCGGGACCCCTGGGGACGGGACCACTGAGACCACCGTGGGAGGGTCGGCATCCACTCCCCTCACCGGGAGTCGGCCGCCCCACATCAGGGCCGCGGCCAGCAGGAGGACCCGGGGGACGACTGCGGCGCGTACCCACGGAGCGGGTGCGGGGAGGGGGTGACTCTGACGGGTCGGCCCGTTGACGGGGTCGGCCGGGCAGGCCGGTGGCATGGCGGTGCGGTTCACAAAGGCGTGGTCTGGGTTCTCTCGCAGCCTAGTCTTCCGCGGGCTTCGGGGCAATTCGATTCTCCGGCAGGAACGCTCCGGTTTTGAAAGGCAGAGACGCGGACTGAGAAGAACACTTGTGATGCAGAGGGCTACCGCTCGGGGACCAGAGCTGAGCAAGGGGGGGGATCGCCGTTTTCCGGTTGTGTGCGCCACCCGCTCAGGGGCAGGATGCGCGGGTGCTTCCCCGGGCCCAAGGCTCTCGGCTCCTCATCGCATGGAGAGTTCATCCCCCAGGCCCCCGCTCGTCCCGGCGACCTCCGGTGAAGGCCTCCCGCCACGGTTCCTTGATCCTCGGGCTTCTTCTGCCCCTCCTCCTTCTCTCGGGCGGCTGTGGCCGCCAGCCTCCCGGCGCGGCCTCCCCTCCGCCGGTGCGACAGGAGTCCAGACCGGTGTCGGCCCCGCCCCGTGCCGGGGACCCGCGGGCGTTCAATGGCTCCGGGCTGCTGCCCGTGTACGAGCTCCATCTCCCGCCGGACGCCCTGGCCCGCCTGGAGGCCTCCCCGACCTCGAATGACACGGTGAGCGGCAGCCTCTCGTTTCAAGGTCAGACCCACGACGGGGTGGCTGTTCGGTATCGCGGGGCCTGGGCCAGGACCTGGCCGAAGAAGGCACTCAAGATCATTTTCCCAAAGGACCATCCCTTCGCCGACCGGCACGTCCTGAATCTCAATTCCGCGTGGCGGGATCCGGCCTTCGTGCGCGAGATTCTCGCCTACCACGTCTACGCCGCATGCGGGGTGCCGGCACCCCGCGCCCAGCTCGTTCAGGTGACCGTCAACGGGGAGTTCCACGGCGTGTTCGTCGAGGTGGAGCAACCCGACAAGCCGCTCCTGGCCCGGTTCAACCTCGCGGGGGCCTCGCTGTACAAGGCAAACTCGCGCGCCAACCGCTCGGACGAGCGCGACCTCGGGTCGGTGGAGGCGTTCGCGGCGGAGTACGAAAAGCAGACCCGGAAGGGGGAGGGTTTCGAGGAGCTCCAACAGTTCTGCCACTCCCTTGCGACCACCACCAACCTCCCCGGGTTCTTTGTCCAGGAGGTCGATGTCGAGCGTTACGTCAGCTATCTCGCCGCCACCGCGCTGGTCCAGCACTGGGACTCCTACAACAAGAACCACTACCTGGCCCGCGACCTCAACGGCTCCCACCGGTGGTGTGTCATCCCGTGGGACCTTGACCGGACCTTTGGCGACCACTGGGACTGGACCTTCCGGCATGCCGACCTCCCGGCCGAGATGGGGATTCACGCGATCCGCGGGGTGACGGGATGGAACCGGATGCAGGAGCGGTTCCTCTCCGACCCCGGGTTCCACCGGAGGTATGTCGAACGGATTCGCGAGCTCCTGGAGACCGAGTTCACCCCCGGGAAGCTTTTCCCCCTCCTTGATTCCCTGGAGGCGAGCCTTGCCGGGGCGGCCGAAGCCGATCGAGCGCGGTGGCCCGGTCCCGCGGGGAACCTCCATGCCGGGATCCTGGGGGTGAAGGCTTACATCGAGAACCGGAGGGCGTTTCTTCAAGCCTCGCTCGACCCGCACTCCTCGCATTGAAAACGCGGAGACGCAGAGACGCGGGGGACGCGGACTGCGATTCTCTCATGGCGTGGCGGGGCCGGGGGGGCGTATAGTCCCCGGGCATGCTCGCTAAACGCGTCATTCCCTGCCTCGATGTCCACGACGGAAAGGTCACCCGGGGGGTGCAGTTTGGCCGCGCTGAGGCCGGCCAGCTGCGCAACGTCGGGGACCCGGTCGAGCTCGCCCTGCAGTACAACGAGCAAGGGGCGGATGAGATGGTCTTTTTCGACATCACGGCCAGCGCCCACGGACGGGCCTCCATGGTCGATGTCATCCAGCGGGCGGCCGACCAGTGCTTCATGCCGCTGACCGTCGGCGGCGGGATCCGCACCGTGGAGGACATGCACACGATGCTCAAGGCGGGGGCCGACAAGACCAGCATCAACTCCTCGGCCATCGCCAATCCCGACCTGATCCGCGCCGGCGCGGAGAAGTTCGGAAGCCAGTGCATCGTGGTCTCCATTGACGCCAAACGGACCGCCCCGGGCCGCTGGGAGGTGTTTGTCCAGGGGGGGCGGAAGGCCACCGGGATGGAGGCGATCGACTGGGCGGTTCGGGCCGTGGAGCTCGGGGCCGGGGAGATCGTCCTCAACAGCATCGATGCCGATGGGACCAAGGCCGGTTTCGACCTCGAGATCACGCGACGGATCAGCGAGTCGGTGAACGTTCCCGTCGTCGCAAGCGGTGGGGCCGGTACCCTGGAACACATGGCCGAGGTCCTCCTGGAGGGGAAGGCGGATGCCGTTCTCGCGGCCAGCATCTTTCACTTCAAGGAATACACCGTCGGGGATGTGAAACGGCACCTCGCCTCCCGGGGAATCCCGGTTCGGATGCCGGTCGGCACCCTCTAGATCTAGATCGGTTGGCCCGGGTCGGAGGGTTCTCCTCCCGGAGGGACGGGAGAGAGGTCGCTACGCAACCTTGGGCGGCGCGGCGATGTGGATGCTGCCGTCCGCGAGATGCCGGACCACCATGGCGACCGTGCGGTCGATGGCTCCCTGGTTCTCCTGCACCACGCGAAGGGCGTTGCGGCCCAGGTCGGCCGCCCAGGACTCATCCGCCAGGAGCTCCGCGAGGGTTCGCTCCAGCTCGGCGGCGTCGCGCACCTGAACGGCTCCCTTGTTCTTCACGAAGGCCTCGGCAATCGCGGTGAAATTCTCCATGTTCGGGCCGAACACCATCGGCTTGCCCATCGCGCCGGGCTCGATCGGGTTTTGTCCCCCGTGGGCCAGGAGGCTCTTTCCGACGAAGATCGCGGCGGCCTGCTCGTAGAAATACTTCAGCTCGCCGGTCGTGTTGACGATGAGGCAGTCGATCGACCCCGGCTCGAGCGCCGTCTTGCTGGTCACCTCGGTCCGGTAGGCGATCCGGACGCCACGCGACTCGAGGTCGCGTCCCGCCTCCTTGGAGCGCTCCGCGTGGCGCGGCACGATGACAAGGAACAGGTTGGGATCGCGGAACCGAAGGCGGAGAAACACCTCGCCGAGGAGTCCCTCCTCCCCGGCGTGCGTGCTTCCGGCCACCACAAGGCGGTGCCCCGGGGGGACGCCGAGCTGGCGAAGAAGCGCGGGGACATCCAGCAGCCGCCGCTCATCCAGTTTGACCGCGTCGAACTTGAGGCTCCCAAGCACCTCGACCGCCTCGGGGCGGCACCCCAGGTCGCGGAGGCGCGCGGCATCGGCCTCGTTCTGGCAGCCCACGCCGGCAAATGCGCGGAACAGGGGACGGAAAAGCAGCGACCATCGGCGGTAGCCCCGGAAGCTCCGGTCCGAGAGCCGTGCGTTGATCAGGAAGGTCGGGATGCCCATCTCCTCGCATCTCCAGAGGAAGTTCGGCCAGACCTCCGCCTCGATCAGGATCACCGCCTCGGGGTGAAGCGTGCCGAGGGAGCGAAGGACGGCGGACCGTTTGTCGACCGGGTAGTAGATCTTCAGGATGTGCGAGGGAAGCCGCTTCTTGAGCTCCGCCATCCCCGTGCTGGTCGTCGTGGAGACCACGATCTTGATGTTGGGGATCCGGGGCTCCAGGGCCTGGATCAGGTGGGTGCAGATGTTCACCTCGCCCACGCTGACCGCATGGATCCAGATGACATGCCGATTCGTGATCGCCTGCTTGACCTTCGCGTCAAAGCCTCCAAATCGCTGCGAAAATCCCTCCTGCCATCCTCCGCGCCGCCACATCTTCAAGAAGTAGAACGGGGCGCTGAGATGAAAGAAGATCCAAAAGAGTATGTTATAAATGAGGCGCATTCCTGGGGCGCGGTGGGAGAGTACCCGGTGCCCGTGGCCGAGTCCAAGCGAGTTTTCTCGTGGCTCTGTCCATGCATCGCGGCCACTCACCTGGAGGCCGTCTTGTGGGTTGATCGTCAACCGGCGGAGGGACTTGAGCCCCCGAGAGTCCTCTTTTTCCCTTGTGTTCGCCGCTCCCCCCACTAGGTTACGACTCCCAAGAGCAGCACGTACTTATGCGTTCCCTTTTGAACCGTCATCCTGCGATCCTTGCCGGAGTCTTTGTCGTGTTAGGCTTTCTGGGGCTGGGCAACCTCTCCGCCGCCCCGGCCGACTCCTCCCCCACTCCCGGCTCCCTGCGCGCTGCCGCCGACATCGAATCGATGCGCGGGGTGAGCACGAATCTTGAGGCCCTGACCGCGGCCTACATCCGCCTGCAAGCCGACCTCAAGGCCGCCCGCGAGGCGATGGAGCAGGGGGGACGGGGATCCGGTGACACGGAGGCGCTCCGGCTGGCCGAGCGGTTGGGACTCCAGCTCGCCCGCCTCGAGCGGGAGCTCGAGGTGCAGAAGCAGGAGAAGCAGCAGATGCTCCGGACCGTGGAGGCCAGCAGCCACCAGAACCTTCTCTACGCCTCGGTGTTCGCCGGGGTCGCCCTCCTGGCGGTCATGGCGATGTCCTTTCTCCAGCTCCGGGCCACGGCGAAGCTGACCGACCTCGCGCTTTCGACCTCCGGCATCCAGGAGCGGGTGAACCTCCTCACCGCCGGGGGTTCCGCTCCCGCTGCGCCCGCCACCCTCGGTCCCGCCAACGGGGGGGACCGGCTCCTGGAGTCGATGGAGCGGCTCGAGCGCCGCATCCTTGAGCTGGAGGGAACCACCACCGTCCGCCCGCTGGCCCGACCCGACGGGCCCTCGGGCCCCCTGCCTGCCCTTCCTTCCCCCTCCTCCCCCGCCACCC
>DMJJ01000509.1 GCA_003452185.1 Verrucomicrobiales bacterium
GGGACCGGATCCGCGGTCCCACGGGAGGCGAGGTCGATCGCCTTGACCGCGCCCCCGCCCGACAATCCATCCTCATAACTGGAAACCCCCACCAGCGCCACCCGCCCGTTGCCGGTCCCGGGCCGGGGCCACCCCACGATCGCCGTCTGGTCGCGACTCGTGGTCGGTGCTGAAGCGATCACGGGAAATGGCTCGAACTTCCCCTTCCCATCGCTGCGATAGCACGCCGTGCGGCCCCCACGGCCGCTCCCGATCACCAGGTCCTCGATCCCATCCCCGTCCAGGTCGATCCAGGCCACCCCGGGTCCCATCTGGCTTAGCTTCCAGGGCAGGAGGGGTTGCCGGGCAAAATCATCAAACGGATCATCCCGATGAACATGCCCCAGCCGTTCGCTCACGTCGGCGAACAGCCGGGAAGCCCCGTCCCCCGCCGGAGAGGGGACCCGGGAGGCACCCTGGGGAATGGCCGATGCCGCCTGCTCCTCGGAAACCTCATAAATCGAGTTGGCAGACACCCCATCGATCCTGGAATAGCCCCCTCCCCGCCAAAAGACCTCGAGCCTCATCGGAGGCGCCCCCGCCTGTCCGGCGGCGGCGAAGACCCGCATTGGGTCATCCGAGGAGACGTAACGCCCCCCGGCGATGATCTCCTGCTCCTGACGCGGAACGGCCCCGCCCGTGAGGCGGATCCGGGCGCCGATGCCCCGGGTGTTCCCCCCGCTCCCCCGGAGCCGGACCGCCACCCGCGGCCCTGCCGCCTCGTTCCGGTAGACCGAGCACCCCTCCCCCAGGTTGTTCACCACCAGATCCAGGTCGCCGTCGTTATCGAGGTCGGCCGCCGCCATGCCATGCGACACCCCGAGGTGGTTGAACCCCCAACTCGCCCCAACCTCCTCGAAAGTCAGGTTCCCCCGATTTCGGAACACCAGGTTCGTGGTGTTCAGGGGAGGGAGGATGCGACGCGACTGAAAGATCTGCTCCGGAGTGAGCTTCTTCTCGGTGCGGAGCCGGGCAAGGGCATTCACCCAGTCCAGATGGCGTCCATCCTGGAGGTTCCCGTTCGTCACCAACAGGTCCTCCCACCCATCCAGGTCCACATCCAGGAACATCGGGCACCAGGCCCAGTCGGCGGCTTCCACCCCGGCGAACCCGGCGACATCGGCATAGGTCCCATCCCCACGGCTCAGGTTCAGGACATTTCGGGTCACCTGCACGCGAGAGAACACGTCCCCCGGGGGAGCGGCCCCCCCCATCCGCTCCGGCATCTGGGTCATCCGCCCGTAGTGGGTGCGCGGGAGCATATCCAGGACGAAGAAGTCGTCCCATCCATCCCGATTCAGATCCCCGAAGTCGACGCCCATCGAAAAGTGCGGCGTCCGGCGGAGGGCCTGGGCCGGGCTGGCGCGGAAATGCCCCTTCCCGTCATTGAGCCAGAGACGGTCCGGCGAGAGAAAGTCGTTGCAGACATAAAGATCGGGGGCCCCATCCCCATTCACATCCCGGAACATCGCGCTGAGCTCCCAGTCGTAGGGCCGAGCCGTCAGGGGATGCCCCGCCTCATCCAGGAAAGCCCCCCCGGTGAAGGAGACCTGCGCGAACTTTCCACCGCCAAGGTTCAGGTAAAGGTCCCCCCCCTCCCCGTGTTCCTCGATGCCACCGCTTGCCGTGATCGAGAAGCGGTTGGCAAACTCCGGATCGGTCACCGGCCTGTGATTCACCGTGTCGATCACCTTCCGCCCATCGACCATCTTGAACTCGAAAGCCGTCTGGGGCATGTCCATCAACGGCAGGGTCCGATAGGCGCACAGGTACACGTCCACCAACCCATCCCCGTTCACATCAGCAAACGCCATCGAGGAACGGGATTTCGAGCTCTGGAGCCCGCAGCTGCCGGAGATGTCGGTGAACTTCCCATGCCCGTCGTTCAGAAAACAGAAGGTCCCGCCTCCCATCGAGTTCACGATCAGGTCGAGGTCGCCATCCCCGTCCAGGTCAACCAGGGCCGCCGAGGTTGCGTCGACCCCGGGACACGCGACGCCTGCCGTGGAGGTGATCTCCTCGAACTTCCACCCCCCCAGGTTCCGGTAAAGGGCGTTCGGCCCGTCGAGGCCGGAGAGATAGATGTCGCACCAGCCATCCCCGTCGACATCTCCCAATGCCACACCCGATCCATTGTGGAGCACATGGTTCGTGAGGGAACGAGCCTCGGCCAGCCAGTTTGAGAACGTGATCCCGGTCAACGTCGGGGAAAGCTCCGTGAACCCGGGCCGGGGCGCGGGAGGGGGAGAGACCGTCGCCACCCGGTAGCCCGGGTGGGATTGCCATTCGAGGCGGCCGCCGAGCGCTCCCTCCGAAGCCAGAAGGGACGTCATCAGCACGAGAATCCCCGCGGCTCGGATCGGCTCGCGAGGCCGGCCCAACGGTTCCTTTGATGCGTTGTTCATGCGAGGCCTTCCACTCGGTCACCGCTGGGTCACCGTGCCGCTGGCATCCACCTCCAGGGTGGAACTGCCGGGGGGGACCGCCGACTCGGTGACTTTCCCTCCAGGCCACCGGACCTGGATCTTCTTCCCCCCCTTGAAACGCGACATCACCAGCGTGGGGCTGTCCTGTGACCAGTAACCGCTTCCGCCGTGGATCTCCCGGGCCGGCCCCCACGCGGTTCCATCCCCGACCCGCACCACGGCCCCCACGCCTGTCGGGTTTCCCTCCCCCGCATTCACCCGGACCCTCAGCCCGCGGCCGGCGGCGTTGTTCTTGTAGAGCCGGGTCGGCCCGTGGGCCTGGGCGATCACCAGGTCCGGGCGGCCATCCTTGTCGAAGTCGGCCACCGCGGCGCCCCGCTGCTCCCCATACACCTTGATCCCCGAATCGACCGCGGTGAACGCCCCCTCCCCATCCCCGCGCAGGGCGAGGCCGCGTCCCCCGTCGTAGCGGGAGGTCTCCAGCGTGACGCCGAAAAAGTTCTGGGCGAGAAAAAGGTCCTCCCGTCCATCGAGGTCGAAATCCGCAACGCAGATTCCAAACGCCGGGGTGAATTGGGCCTCGATCGGCAGGGGCCTCATCTCGAACCTTCCCCCCCCGCGATTGAGGAACACCGCGGAGTCGAGGGTGGCCGCCTCCAGATGTCGGGCGGAGGCGAAGCGGTCCCCAAGGATCTCCTCCACCCGCGCAAGGCCGTAGCTGCGATAGGTGTTCAGGCGCTCCCGGATCCACGGCATCTCGCGCGTCACCAACTCCCAGTCCCGCCACGGAACCATGCCCCCCACTTCGGAGTCAAAGTGGCATTCCAGCTCGGAGATCACCCCGCGGTCTCCAAAGTCGCCGAAGTACACCTGGAGCGGCTTGGTCAGGTGCCCCTGGTGACGGGTGTTCCTCCCCCAGTTCGAGGCCGCCAGGTCCATCCGGCCATCCCCGTCAAAATCCCCTGCCACCACCCCGTTCCACCATCCCGTGTGCCCCTGGAACCCCCAGGCTTCCGTGACCTCCTCAAGGCGGCCGGCGACGTTGTGGTACACCCGGAGCGGCCCCCACTCGCATGCCAGCACCAACTCCGGCAACCCATCGCCATCCAGGTCGGTGAAGACCGCGCCGGAAACGAGACCCACCTTCTCGAACAACGGCCCGGACCGGGGGTCCGGAACCCAATGCCCATGGTCCAGGAGGAGGAGTCGCGACGAGGCGGGCTCGGGGTGACGGCCGGGGATCACCCGACCGGCGACAAAGAGGTCGAGGTCGCCATCCCCCTCCAGGTCCGCCACCGCCAGCGCGCCGGCACTCGACTCCCATGCCGGAGCGATCTCCTCGAGTTTCTGCCCCGTGACATCCAAGGCGTGGACCGCGGACTTCAGCGGCTGGGCCCCCTCGTAGTTCTCGATCCCCACCAACACCCTCGGCTTCCCCCCAGCGCCCGGCACGGTCACCCCCCCCGCCTGGTCCCAGAGCGATGTCCCCGCCGTCGACTGGTTGGTGAACCCCCCTCCCCGGCGGTTCATGAGAATCCCGGGGACGCCGTTGCGGCCCGCCCCGACGATCAGGTCGTCGTACCCGTCCCCGTCAAGATCGCACCACGCCACGCCGGGCCCCCTGGAGCTGAAGGAGTGGGCGAGCAGCGGCTGGCGCTCGAAGTCGTTGAACGGCTCATCGACATGGGCATGCCCCCCGAGGAGCGGAGTCCCGTCGGTGAACCGGATCGGGCTGATCACCCGCGGAGGCAACGGGGCGATGGGGGCTTCGGGGGAATCGGCTTCCCCGATTTCATACACCCGGTTCGGCTCAACGTTGGTCACGAGGGTCTGGCGGCCGCTTCGCCAGGTGACCCGTATCGAGAGTGGCGAACCCGGCGAGGCCGGTGTCGCTGCGAAGACCCGCATCGTGTCATCGCTCGAGAGATAGCGCCCCCCGAGGACCATCTCCTGGGTCTGCGGCACCACCCCGCCCTCCACCCGGATTTTCGCTCCGATCCCCCGGGTGTTCCCACCCGCCCCCTTGAGCCGCACGCCAACCCGCGGAGCCGGGGTGTCGTTCCGAAAGATCCCCGCCGCCCCATGCAGGTTGTTGATCACGATGTCGAGGTCCCCGTCGTTGTCGAGGTCGGCCAGGGCCATCCCGTTCGCGATGCCCTCGGGATGGAACCCCCACTCGGTGCTCATCTCCCGGAAGGTCAGGTCCCGCTGGTTGCGGAAGGCAAGGGAGGGAATCGGGAGCCGGCCAAACCGGTTCAGCCCCCGGAGTCGCGACTCGGGACTCGGCTTTTCGTGCAACGCGATGTTCTCCCGCAGCACATCGGCATCCTGGACATCATGGTTATTGCCGGTGGCCACCAGGAGGTCCTCCCACCCATCGAGATCGATGTCGAGGAACGCCACCCCCCAGCTCCACTCCGTCGCGTGAAGGCCGGCCAACTGGGAGATCTCGGTCCAAGTGTGGTCCCGCCGGTTGAGAAAGAGGGCGTTGTGCGGGACCTCCTGTCGAAAGTCGGGATCGAGCACCGGGACCTTGAGCCGCCCCCCCATCATGTCCGGTCTCTGTCGATGCCGCCAGGCGTGGTGCCGGCTCAGCATCTCGACGACGAACAGGTCATCAAACCCATCCCGGTTGATGTCCGCGACATCGATAGCCATCGAGGAGACCGGGACGTGCGGCAAGGCGGAGGTGGGGAGGGCCCGGAACTGCTTCCCGTCGACGTTCATCCAGATGTCATCCGAGAAGTAGAAGAAGTCGTTGCAGACGTAGAGATCCGGCAGCCCATCCCCGTTCAGGTCCCGGAAGAGCACCGACAGGCCCCACCCGCGCGGCGGAGCGCTGTATGGCTTTCCCTCCGCGTCCAGGAAGGCCCCGTTCGTCCAGGAGAGCGGAAGGAACCGCCCATGGCCGTCGTTGAGATAGAGGAAGTCCCGTTCCCCCATCTCGATCACCTCCACCGCTCCGCCGCGGGGGGCGATGGGGATGAACCGATCCTCCGGCGTGATCACGATCCGCCCTCCCTCCTTGCGCGCCTGCACATTCAGCCCCGGGGGGTTGTCACGGTAGGTGCTGGTGGAATAGTTCGCGACAAAGAGGTCGAGATACCCGTCGCCGTTGGCGTCGGCCAACGCCATGGACATGCTCGTGAAGCGGCGGACCAGGCGGCTCTCGGTCAGCTCGGTGAAGCGGCCATGCCCGTCGTTCAGGAAACATCGGGTTCCGCCCCCCATCGAGTTCACCAGCAGGTCGAGATCCCCATCTCCATCGATGTCGGCAAGGACCGCACCGGTCGAATACTGACCCGGGCAGGCGACCCCGGCGCTGGCGGTGATGTCCTCGAACTTCCAATCCCCCAAGTTGCGATACAGGACGTTGTCCCCCTCCAGCCGGCAGAAGTAAATGTCGCAGAGTCCGTCCCCATCGACGTCCCCAAGGGCGACTCCCGACCCGCTTTCCGTGATCCGGTTCTGGGCCACCGTCAGGTCGGCGAGCTCGTTGGTGAAGTAGATTCCGGTCCGCTCCGGCGGCAGCCCGGTGAATCCCGTTTTCCCCCCCGCGGGCGGGGAGACTGGGGCGAACCGGGCCCCGGGCGGGCCCTCCCACGCCAACCCCGCGCCGACGACCGCGGCGCGCGCCGCTCCGGGAGCCATCGCTCCGGCCAGGAGCGCCACGCAGGCTGCGAACCGGAGCACCGGGCCCCATTGCCGCCACCCCCTCATTGACCGGCCCCTTTCCCATCGGGGCTGATCACCAACTCGCGCACGCCCGGGTCAACCACCGTAGTGGTGGAGGTTCCCCCCGGCCATCGAACGATCACCTGGTTCACCTCCCCGGGGAATGTCATCACCTGCGTCGCCGCATCCATCGACCAATAGCCGGAGCCGGCATGGAGCTCCCTCCCGTAGCCCATCAGGCCGCGGCCCCCCCCCCGCAGGCGGATCTGGGCGCCGATCGCCCCGGGGTTTCCCGGCGGCCCGGCCAGCCGGACCCGGAGCCCCGGTTTCGCCCCCGTATTCCGATAGAGCCGGGTTGCCTCCCGGTTTTGCCCCACGACCAGGTCCGCCCGTCCATCCCCATTGAAGTCGGCCACGGCGCTCCCCCGCTGCTCGCCCGAGAGCTCGATGCCGCTGACCGCGGCCCCCTGGGGGCGGAATCCGCCCCGGCCATCCCCCAGCAACAGCAGCCCCTGCCCGGCGGTCTGCATCGGGTCCGTGCCGACGGTGCCGAAAAAGTTCTGCGCCAGGAACAGGTCCTCGGCTCCATCCCCATCAAAGTCCGAGACGCTCAGCCCGAAGACCGGGGCCACCTGCGCCTGCCACGGGAGCGGGACCGCCTTGAACACCCCGCCGCGGTTGAGAAACACCGTGCTGGCCAGCGTGGAAACCTGGAGCTCCCGCATCGCGGCAAACCGGTCCCCCAGGATCTCCGAAACCGCCGCCTCCCCGTACTGCTGGAAGCTTTGGATCCGCTCCCGCACAAAGGGCATCGATTTCCCCAGTACCATGAGCGTCGGGTAGGGAACCACCTTCGAGAGCGCCGGCTCGTAGTAGGCCGGGAGCGTGGCCATCGCCCCATCCTCGAGAATCTCGCCGTAGAAGAGACGGTTTCCCGAGGCGGTGTGGGCGTGGAGCTCGTTGTTGAAGCCCCAATTCCCGGCCACCAGATCCATGCGTCCATCGCCGTCAAAGTCTCCCGCAGCAATGCTGTTCCAGAGCCCCGTCTGCCCCTCCAGCCCAACGCGCGCCGTGATCTCCTCGGGGTTCTCCCCCAACCGGCGGAACACACGGATGCCACCCCATTCACACGCCACGACAAGCTCCAGCTGCCCATCCCCATCCAGGTCGGTGAAGAGGGCCCCACTGACCATCCCAAGCCCCTCGAACCGATGGACCAGGACGAGCTTTCCCCCGTCGTTCCGCATCAGGTACGACATCGCTGCCTGGGGATACCGACCCGCGAGGCATCGCCCCCCGATGAACATGTCGAGATCCCCGTCGAGGTCGATGTCGCCCAGGGCCAGCGGCCCGGTGCTGAACGGCACCCCCATGACGGTGTCCCCGGAGACCCCGCGCTGGAGATCATACACCCGGAGGCATCCCCCGTTGGTCTGGCCATCCTCAAAGTTGGAAGCCCCGATGAACACCGTCGGCCCAATGGCCACGATCCCCGATTGATCCCGCGGGACGCGTCGCGCGAGGGAGGCATTGGTCACCGCGGTGAATCCCTTGCCGGCGTCGTTGCGGAACAGGGCGACGTTCCCCCCCTTGCCGCTGCCGACCACCAGGTCCTCCCACCCATCCCCGTCGATGTCGGTCCACGCCACCCCGGGCCCGAGCTGGCTGAGGCGGCGCGGAAGCATCGGCTGGCGCTGGAGATCGTTGAATGGGTCGTCGTGGTGGCGATGCCCGAGGAGCTGGCTCGCCTCCTCGAACAGGGGACGTGAGGCAGGGACCGGCGGGACCGGCGGGACCGGGCGCGAGGCGGGGTCCTCCTCAACCAGCAGAAGACGGTTCGGCTCGATGTTCGTGAGGGTCGTCATCCGCCCCGAACGCCATCGGACCTCCACCGTGAGGCGCTTGGAGCCGGAGAGGGTTGCGGCGAACGTTCGCTGGGAATCATCCGAGGAGAGATAACGCCCCCCGGCGATCACCTCCTGGGACTGCGCCACAGGCCCGCCCACGACCTTGATTCGCGCGCCAATCCCGCGCGTGTTGCCCCCCGCCCCCTTGAGCCGGACCCCGAGCCGCGGGGCCTGGGCGTCGTTGCGGAGGATCGTGGCGGCATCGTTCATGTTGTTGATCACGACATCCATGTCCCCGTCATTGTCGAGATCGGCCAGCGCCATCCCATGCGACACCCGGGCCAGGTCAAACCCCCACGCGGGGCCGGCATCCTCGAAGGTCATGTCGCCCCGGTTCCGGAACGCCACGTTCGGGCTGGGCATTCGCTGGAAGAGCGTCCGGAGCTCCAGCAGCTCCTGGGGGGACATCTCCTTCTGGGCCTTGCGGCGCTCGGCCTCCATGATCGCGTCCATGTTCATCATCTCCATCTCATGGCCGGTCGTGATGAGCAGGTCCTCATATCCGTCGAGGTCGACATCCAGAAAGATCGGGCACCACGACCAATCAGAGGCGTTGACCCCCGCGAGCATGGCGATCTCTGAAAAGTTCATGCCCCCCCGGTTCAGAAACAGGGTGTTCATCGAGTACTGGACCCGCCGGGTTTCAGGGTCGGGACTCAGGTAGGTCGGGGAAAGGTCCGGCGCGCGGGCATGCCGGTGGACGTGGGTGCGGCTCTGCATGTCGGCTACGAACAGCTCATCGAGACCATCCCGGTCGAGATCGGCGAAATCGACCCCCATCGAGAACATGCTGGTGCACCGGAGCGAGGCGGCCGCGAGGGGACGGAACCGGCCATGCCCGTCGTTGATCCAGATGCGATCCGGGGACTCAAAATCGTTGCAGACGTACAGGTCCGGGGCTCCATCCCCGTTCAGGTCACGGAACGCGACGGAGAGGCCCCAGTCGTAGGGCGGGTGCTGGAGCGGCTTCCCATCGGCGTCGAGGAACGTCCCGTCGGTCCAGGAAACGGGCTTGAACCCGCCTTTGCCGTCGTTCAGGAAGAGCACGTCCGGCTCCCCCTGCTCGATGACGTTCCCCTCAGCCCCGACCCGAAAGCGTCCTTCGAGCTCCGGATCCGTGACAGGCCGTCCGTTCACCTTCTGCACCACAACCTGATCCCCCTCGCGCCCCATCTGGAACCGGGTCCCGGGCTCGTCCCGCACGGTGTGGGTGCGATAGTTCGTCACGTAGAGGTCGAGATCGCCGTCCCCATCGATGTCGCCCAGGGCAAGGGACATCCCGGCACGGCCCGGGTTGAGGGTCGCCGAGAGATGGAAGTGGGCCTTGCCATCGTTGAGATAAATGAAGGTCCCCTGCCCCACGGAGTTCACCACCAGGTCGAGATCCCCATCGCCGTCGAGGTCGGCCAGGGAGACCCCGGTGGCATCCACCCCGGCACACGCGGTGCCGGACTCCGCGGTGATGTCCTGAAACTTCCATCCCCCCAGATTCCGGTAAAGCGCGTTCGAGCCATCGATGTTCGCGAAGTACAGATCACAAAGGCCATCGCCATCGACATCCCCTGCCGCGACACCCGATCCGTTCAGATAGATCTCGTTCGTCAGGTAGCGACGCCGGCCCATCTGGTTGGTGAAGAGGATGCCCGTGGTCTCCGGAGCCAGGGAGGTGAACCCGGCGTTGGTTCCCTGAAACGGGGCGAGTTGGAGCGACGAGTGGCCCACCCCGGAGGTCCAGGAAGCGGGGGAACCCGCGGCGGCCGGCGAAACGGCTGCGGGGGCGGTGCCGCCCCCGAACAGAGAGAGCAGGAACACCATGAGAGAGGCCAAGGAGAGCCCCGGTTGCCATGCAATCAGGGACCCCATCTGGCAGCTACCCCTCATTCCGTGGACGGGGGACCGAAGCGGTGATCGGCTTTGGCAGCAAATCATGTCTGGAATAGGAATCGGTCGATTGAATCGGAAGGGAGAGCATCTTTCAACCGGGATCGGGAGTCCCCGCACTGATGAGCACTCCCGCCTCAGACCACAGCAGTACACAAAAAGGAGGCCGGGCTTTCGCCCGGCCTCCATGATTCGTGTTCGCTATCTTGCGACTCAGTTACCCATTACTGGGCGCACTTGAGGCGGGCGAAGCGGTGAGCGCGGTCAACCGGAGCCGTGAGGCCGCTGGCAGCGCCGGGAACCACGGTCCAAGGACCGGTGAGCTCGTCAGCAACTTCCAGGGTCGCATTGCCGTTCCAGTTGAGCTGGACCGCCGTGCCGTTCGACACCAGCTTGATGCTGGAGAACGTCGGAGTCACACAGCCAGAGGCAGGGACGAACTTCAGGTAGTCGAAGTCGCCGCTGTCGATGGTCGCGCGGAGGGTCATCGTCCCACCCAGGGTGACGACGGCAGGAGCGCCGCTGTCGTCCATGAGCTGAACGTAGGTGTTGTTACCCCAGCCGCCGGAGCCCGAGGCGTCGAACGTGCCGAGCTTCTGCAGGGTCTGGTTCGGCTGGCTCGGGTCGCTGGTGACGACGGAGAGCGTGCCGTGCTCAGAGTGGTCGGAGGTGTCGCCGAAGGAGAGCGCCGCCCACACATTGTACTTCCCAGCCGGGAACGTGCGGGTGTAGTTCTGCCAGTCGCCACCACCCACCCAGCCGATGCGGTAGTTTTCCTGCATCGTCCAGCCATCGCGGCCCAGGTCGCCCTGGCCGGTGATGTTGATGTTCGCATGGCCGCCATCCTGATTCTGCTCATCCCGGTTGTAGGAGTTCGAGGAGTCGTCGTCGCGGTTGCCGATGTCGATGTCTTCGATCGCGGCGCTGGAGGCACCACCGACGAACGCGCCGCCGTAGTAGGGCATCACGCTCGCGCCGGCGATGGTCTGGCCACGGCCGAAGTTGTAGTCCTCAGCCTCGATGTAGAACACGCCGGTGGTCTTGACCGTCGTGCCGTTCGGAGCCTCATCCGTCGGGATGAACGCCCAGTAGTCGAAGTCGCCGGAGTCGGCGTAGACGCGGAAGTTCTTCTCGGTGCCGTCGGAGTGGTAAACCACGAGGGCGCCGCTGTCGTTCTTCAGCTCAACGAGGCTGTTGACACCCCAGGTGCCATTGCCACCGCTGCCGATGCCGTCGTAGGTTCCGATCATCTCGGAGACCGTACCAGCAGTCCCCATCAGGCCGATGCGGCCATGGAGCTGATGCGCATCCGTGCCGTCGAAGGAGACGCCGGCCACGATGTGGTAGTTGCCCGCGGGAACGGTCCGGCGGTAGTTGAACCAGTCAGGGGAGCCGATCCAGCCAATCTTGTAGTTGGTGGTGAGATCCCAGCTGCCACGGTTGTTCTGCCGACCCTGCGGGCCGGTGTCGTGGTTCACGCCGCCGTTGGTGCCGTCCCCGGCAGTACGGTAGGGGTGGGAGTCGTTCCCGTCCCAGTCGCCGAAGTCAACACCGCGGGTCCCGATGGGGCCGGCAAGGGCTCCGCCGAGGTAAGGCATGGTGTTGAGAGTCGCACCCTGGCCGCCGTCGGTGCCGTCGACGTTGAAGTCTTCAGCCTCGATGACGAAGTTACCGGCACCCAGCGCGCGCTGGAGGCGGCTGACGTTGTAGGTGTAGCTCTGGTTCACATCGTCAAACGAGACGTTGACGGTGTGGTAGCCAGGACGCTGACCATTCGCGAAGTCGAGCTGGAGCGTGGTGACGCTGCCGTCCTTCGAGGTGGTCGGGCTGACCGTGGCACCATCATACTTGACGGTGATGGGGCCAACCGCGGCGGCACCATCAACAACCTTGATGATGACCGGAGCCTCAGCCGTGGAGCCACCGTACTGGTTGGCGACCGGCATCACGGAACGGATGTGCGACTTCGCAGCCCCATCACGATACACCAGGATCGACGCGGAGTCGTTCGGGTCGTTCAGGAGGTGCTTCACGCCGGCTTCGTCCACCGAGTAGATCTCGATGTTCGCGCCGCCGCCACCTTCCCACCAGAGCGTGCGCATCGGATAGAGCCCGTCCTTGTAGATCACGAAGGAGAAGAGGCTGTCCGAGGCACCACGGCCACCGTCGAAGCGCCCGACCGTGAGGCCGAAGACGTCCGAGAGACCGCGACCGAAGGAGGTGCTGAACCCGTCGTCGCTGTTCACGCCGAAGGTGTAGCAACCGGCAGGGAGGGCGACATAGCCGCTGAACTCACCCGCGATGTTGTTCGGGTCGCCGCTGGCCAGACCCGGGAAGAGGGTCTCACCACCGAAGTTACCCTGCTTGGCAGCCCCCTGGTCCATGTTGATCGGACCATCGACGTTGAAGATGTTCCCTTCAACGGCAGTGGAGAGGTCAACCTGGTTCGGATCCGCAGCGCCGGTGTCGTCGAGGTAGCCCTCGGCGATCTCGCGTTCGGCGTTGAGATACCGGTTGGAGTCACCGGGATACCGGCCGTAGCTGAGCTGGTACATCCGGGCCTTCCAGCCGGGGGTCGAGCTCGCGGCATCGATGCCGCTCGCCAGAGCCGCCGGGATGCCGGTGTAGGCAGGAACCTGCCAGTCACGAGCACCACCGACCGTGTTGCCAGCTTCGTCCTGCGCGCTCACTTCGACGCGGTGCGTCGAGCCGGAGTCGAAGAAGGAACCCGCGGGGTTCACGAAGGTGAACGTGGTGATATCGCCAACCTTATCGGAGGAGGCCGGAACCACAACGTTTCCGTCAAGCTTGAAGACGGCGGTGCCCGCCTTGTAGATGCTGCCGGCAGCCGGATTGTCGGTGATGCGGCTGAACCATTTGCAGGCGTTGCCGTTGGCGCCACCGACCAGCATCTTGTCAGCCGGAACCGTGGTGAGGCTCAGGTTGTCGATGTGCTGGTTCTGGTTGGCACCACCCGTACGTCCCGCGAACACCAGCCGGCCGGCGCTCGGGAAGAACGCGGTCTGATAGTGATCGAGGTAGGTGTGGTTCTTGAAGTTGACCGTCAGCTTGCCAGTGGCATCGAGGTCGACTTCGACCGGCGCCCAGCAGAGACCATCGGGCGATCCCGGGTTGGTCGTGTCGTAGGGTCCGGTCTGGGTGCTGTTGATGTCGTCGCAGGCGCCGTTGCGGGTGCCCATGCCGACCGTCTTGACAACCTTGCCGTCGACCTGAATCACGAGACCTTCCACGTCAGGCGAGCCGTCCAATTCCGTGTTACCCTGCCAAGCGTCGAAGGAGACGACGATACCGGTCGCGGTTCCCATCTCAGGGCCGCCCGGCACGCCGAAGCTGCCACGGAGGTCGAAGGAGGGGTTGCCGGCGTTGGCGTCTGCGTCCACGAGGACCTTGTCCCCCTGGCGCGCATAGCTGACGCTCATACCATCCGCAGGGCGGCCACCGTTGCCGACCGCGTTACCGATACGGGCATCGAACTTCAGGTTGAAGGCGATGACCGGCTTTCCACCGTCGATGTCAGGGAAGACAATGCCGGTGTAGGTGCTGTTCACGGCATCGGTGATGGCGAGGTAGCCATCCGGATTGCCGCCTTCGGACCGGCCGTTGCCGGCGGTGACGTTGGAGAAGATCGCCAGACCGGTGGTGTCACCGCCGTCGAACGTCCAAGTCTGGGAACCAGCGAAGGCACTGCCAGCCGTCAGGCCGAGGCCTGCAGCCACAACGCTTCGCAGAATCGAGCGGTACATGCCGTAAACCTTGTCGTGGGTAGACAAGGCCTTCGACGTCGCCCTGGGGATAGGAACACGCATAGGAGGATCAGTTTGGTGAAGCTATGAACCGACTGGCCTGAAGCTCTGCCCTGAACACACGCGTGTTCAATAAAACCTGGTAGGCAGGCGTGCAGGCCATTGTTACAGATTTACGTCGGGCCATATCTTATTGATTGGGATCATGAGTTATTAACGCAATGGGACTGTGAGGTCAACTGAAATGTCGTAAGAGGGTACAAAAAGTGGCGACGGAGGACTCGTGGTTCTCCGCCGATTATCACACCCGCCATCCTGCAGTCCGCCCCCCGATCCGGAGAGCGTCGCCTCGATCCCAAACACGCGGAGAGAGGCAGCAGGACTACTGCCGTCGGCAGCCGCCCCCCCCTCCCTGGCACCACAAGACGCTGAGCCCCAACGGAAAAAAGATTTCAAGAATCATGAACCCGCCTCATCCCACCCCGGGCGACCGAGGTGGGATTGCCTACCTCCGGGACACTTCTGCCCATCCCGGGACAGCTCCCCCTCCACCGACGACCCCTCCCCCACCCTCCGGGGGGCCAC
>DMJJ01000523.1 GCA_003452185.1 Verrucomicrobiales bacterium
TGCACCTGGTCGCCACCGCGCTCCGGGGTGCCATTCGGAAGATGGACTTTGTCGCCCGTTACGGCGGGGAGGAATTTGCGGTCATCGCCCCGGAGTGCTCGTTGGAGAACGCCCAGGTGCTCGCAGAACGGCTCCGAACCTCCGTCCAGGCCGCACGCCTCACGATCAACGGAAATATCGTCGAAGTGACGATCAGCGTCGGGGTCTCCTGCGCCCACTGGCCTGCGAAGCCAGCCAGCGAGTCCGAGCTCCTCCAGTCCGCCGATGCCCAGCTCTACGAGGCGAAACGGGGGGGACGCAACTGCGTCCGCATCGACCAGCGGCTGGCGCAGGCGGCGTAGCCCGCGGCCGCCCCCTCCATTCGGACTTCCCATTCTCCCGCAGGGCCTTATCATCGGCCCTGCTAATGAGCGTCCCAATCCCACCAGCACCATCCCTGAAGCGGCAGCCCGACAACCCTGTTCATGGGGACCTGGGGCTCGTCAACCGCCTGCTGCACGAGGTCACCACCGCCCCCACCTCCCGCCGCGCGATGCAGGCAGCCTGCGAGGCGTTGACCCGGGAGTTTGGGTTTCTCAACGCCGGATTCCTCACCCCGGCCGACGAGGGGGGCGATCTCCTGATCAGCGCAATCGATGGCGCCTACGCCTCGATCATCCAGGCAGCCGGGCGGAGAATTCCGCGCCACTCCGGCCTGATCGGCCGGGCAGCGACCACCCGGCGTCGCGTGGTCTCGAACGACACGGCCAGCGAGCCTGGATTCTCCCAGCTTCCTGGGATGGACATTCGCTCCCAGGCAACGTTTCCCTTGCTGGTAGAAGGCACCCTGCTTGGGATTCTGAGTGTCACGAGCGACCAGGTCGGGGCGTTTCCCGCCCCCACCGTCGATCTGCTCGAGTTGGTCAGCGAGCGCCTGGCACTCCTGCTTGATCGCGCGCGTCTGGTCGACTCCCTGCGGGCGGAGTTGGAGGAACGACGACGCGCGGAGCTGGAGGCACGGCGGTCCGTATCCCTCCTCAACGCGGCGCTCAACTCGACTGCGGACGGCCTCCTGATCATCGACACTCATGGAAAGGTGGCGGGGTTCAACCAGGAGTTCCAGCGGCTCTGGCGCCTGCCGGATGACATCGTCGCGACCAGCGACGACAACCGGTTGCTGGAGCACGCCCTCCGGCAACTCAAGGACCCGGAGGCATTCCTGGCCCGCGTGCGGGAGCTGTACGCCACCCCCGGGGCGGTCTCGTTCGACGTGGTGGAGTTCTCCGACGGGCGGGTTGTCGAGCGCTACAGCCAGCCGCAGATGCTCGATGGGGCCATCGTGGGACGCGTCTGGAGCTTCCGGGACGTCACCGCACGACGCCAGGCCGAGGAGGGACGTCGCCGGGCTGAACAACAGCTCTCCCGGGCACAGAAACTCGAAGCCCTCGGCACGCTGGCCGGAGGGGTGGCCCACGACTTCAACAATCTGCTGGGGGCGATCCTGGGGAATGTCGAGCTGATCCAGCAGGAGGCAGCGGGCCCCGCTTCCGCCGCAACGGCTGAACAGGTCGAGGAGATCCGCAAGGCCTGCCGTCGCGCCCGCGACCTGATTCACCAGATTCTCACCTTCGCCCAACAGCGCGAGGGACGCCGCGAAGTCATCCTCATCGAGCCGATCATTGAGGAGGCCCTCCG
Source organism: Verrucomicrobiales bacterium (assembly GCA_003452185.1). GTDB lineage: Bacteria > Verrucomicrobiota > Verrucomicrobiia > Limisphaerales > UBA11320 > UBA11320. The sequence goes on from DMJJ01000523.1 coordinate 1,675, forward strand.
GCTGCTCCGGGCCTCCCTGCCCGCAAGCATCGAGATCCGCCCGGGGATCGCCACGGCCGGAACCCCGGTCTTCGCCGATCCCGGGCAGATCCACCAGGTGTTGATGAACCTGGCGACCAACGCGGCGCACGCGATGGCCCCACGCGGGGGGACCCTCTCCATCGCCACCGAGCTCCTGAGCCTCCGCGGCACATGGAACGAGTCCGCCGCCCCCCGCACCCTTCCCGCGGGCGACTACCTCCTCCTGACCCTCGCCGACACCGGGCATGGGATGGAGGAGGCAATCCTGCAGAAGATCTTCGACCCGTTCTTCACCACCAAACCCCCCGGCGAGGGAACCGGCCTCGGCCTGGCGGTGGTGGACGGGATTGTGCGAGATCTGCAGGGGGGCATCCTGGTTCAAAGCGAACCCGGGTGCGGCACCTCGTTCCGGCTGTTCCTCCCCGTCGCCCCGCGCTCGGCCGTTGACCCGGCTCCTTGTCCCCCACCGGTGCGCAGGGGGGCGGGAGAGCGAATCCTGGTGGTCGACGACGAACCCCCGTTGGCCCGCGTGGCCAAGGGGCTCCTGCTCCGGCTGGGGTATCAACCGGTGTGCGTCGAAACCCCGGAGCAGGCTCTCGCGCTGCTGGAGGGCGACGGGCCGTTTGACCTTCTGCTCACCGACCTGAACATGCCGCGGATGACCGGGCTCGACCTCGCCGCCGCCATCCGGGGCCGCGGGATGCAGCTCCCGATCCTCCTGATGACGGGGTTCGCCAGCCACGCAGCCCTTTCCAAGAAGGGGGCCGCGGGGGTTGACCTGGTGGTGGAGAAGCCGTTTGACTCCGCCAGCCTAGCGGCCTCGGTGAGCGCGGCCCTCGTGTCGCGTCAACCGACAGAGCCCTCGGGCACGGCCTGATTTTGCTCGTTCCCCCGGCTGCGTGCCATCTACTCTCCTGCATCAGGAGCCCGATGCGCGCTCCCCGATACCATGACCTCCACATCGATGCAGTTCGAAGGGCTCCTGGACCGGCACTTCGAGGCCGTGCTTCAGGATCAACCGGTGTTCGCCACCTACTCCGGGCTCACGCATGGCGAGGGGCGCCTCGGGCATGCGAACGCGGCGTTTGAGGCCCGCCAGCAACGGAGGCGAAAGGTCACCCTCAAGCATCTCGACGCCCTGAATCCGCGGGAACTCCTGCCGGAGCAGCACCTTGACCGGCTCGCCCTGCGGAGCCAGTTGACGAGGGAATGCGAGGATCACGACAGGGGCCGTCCCGCGATGGATCCCGCCGCCCCGGACCTGCTCCTCAACCTCTGCCTGTACGAGCTTCAGCGGGGAGACGACGAGCCATCCCGCGCCGCCCGCAACCTCCGATCCCTCCTTCGCAAGGCTCCCTCCTACCTGGCGGAGGCCGAGACCTTGATCGAGCGACCGGAACCGGTCTGGCGGAGCATCATGTCCCAGACGCTGCGCGGGGCCCCATCCCTGTTTCAGGCCGTGGGGGCTTTTCTCGCCCGCAACTCCCCCTCCCCGGCCTCCGATGCCCGCCTGCTGGAGGGAGCCCAGCGGGCCTGCACCGCTTATGGCAACGCGATCGAGGACCGGCCCCCGGCGATGCCCGGCTCCTTCGCGGTCGGGGCGGCCTGCCTTGCCCGGCGTGTCCGTGACCAACTCGGCTTGGACTACACCCTGGCGGAGATCGAATCCCTGGCGCTCGCGGAAACGCATCGCATTGGGAAGCTTCTGGAGGTGGCGTGCGCCCGGTTCGGCAAGGGGCGCACGGCGGATGAAATCATCGCCGATGCACGGCGCGCCTGGGATCCCGGCCCCGACCTCGTCGGCACCTACCGGGCTGAGACCCGGCGGGTGGCCGATGGGTTCCGATCCGCCTCCGCCGTCACCTTCCCGTCGGGGGAAACCCTTGAGGTGCGGCTGGTCCCCGAGTTCATGAGGCATCTGTACCCGACAGCCGCCTACTCCTCCCCGGGCCCGTTCGCCCGGAAGCAGCGGGGTATTTTTTGGGTCAACGACCTGAGTCTCACCCAAACGACGGAAGCCGCCCGCAAGGCGGAACGGCAGCAGCACTTTGGCCTCAGCCTCACCTGCGCCCATGAGGCCTACCCCGGACACCACCTCCAGTTCATCACCGCCAACCAGCACCCCCGACGGTGGCGACGGCTGTTCGCGCACGCCGTGTTTTACGAGGGGTGGACCCTTTGGTGCGAGCAGATGATGGTCGATCTCCGGATTGACCGTTCGCCGTGGCTCCGTGTCCAGCAGCTGCACGATGCGCTGTGGCGCGCCCATCGGGTCCTGGTGGACCTCCGGCTCCAAACCGGGCGCTACAGCCACGCGCGGGCCGTGGCCCACCTCCAGAAACATCTCGGGTTCACGAAGGCCCGTGCCGCGGCGGACGTGAACTGGTACACCGCCTCGCCCACCGTTCCGATGAGCTACTGGCTGGGGAGGCTGGAGAACGAGCGCCTCCGCCATCGCCTCATGACAGGCCGGGGATGGAGTCTTCAACGATTCAACGATTGGCTCCTGGGTTTTGGCACCCTCCCGCAGGCTTGGATCGAAAAATACGGGCTCGACTGACCCTCCCTCCCCCCCCCGCGTGCTGATCGCCCTCCACAAACCGTGCGGCGTCCTCTCGGCCTTCACCCCGGATGGGTCACCCAACCGGACGCTCTCGGAGTTCCGGCTCCCTCCCAGGGTCTACCCCCTGGGACGCCTCGACGCCGACTCGGAAGGGCTGCTCCTCCTGAGCGATGAGCCGGGGCTCAACACCGAGCTCCTTTCCCCCTCGCGGCGTCACCCCCGTACCTACTGGGCGCAAGTGGAACGCATCCCCTCGGCGGAGTCCCTGTCGACCCTGGCCAGGGGCCTCGTGCTGCAAGGAGAGCGAACCCTCCCCTGCCAGGTCTCCCTGCTCTCGCCCCAACCAATCCTTCCGGAGCGAACACCCCCCATCCGGTTCCGAAAGAATGTTCCCACCTGCTGGATCGCCCTCACCCTCGTGGAAGGGAAGAACCGCCAGGTGCGCCGCATGACCGCTGCCATCGGACACCCCACTCTCCGCCTCCTGCGAGCCTCGATCGGGGCGTTCGAGCTCGGGGATCTCGCGCCCGGTGCCTGGAAGGAGCTTGGCCCCGAGGCCCGAAAGCAGGTCTTTGCAGGAGCTCCCCCCCCGGCTCCGCTCCCTCCGCGACCCAACTGACCCGGAGTGAGCCAGGGCTGCACTTCCCCTTCCCTCGACCCGGGGTCATTAGACTCAGGGAGGTGGCCTCAACCGGATCCGGTCAAACCCAGGCCCCGCCGGGGGGTGCAGCCCGCCCGGTTTCCCGTTGCAGACCCGGATCCGGGGTCTATTGTAGGGCTATGCGTCGTTTTCTGCTGCCTCTGCTCCTCCTGGCCCTGGTCGGGATCACCCCACCCCGCGCCATGGCGGACGCGCCGACATCTCCGGATGCCCTGCAGATTGACCCCTTCTGCGGAGTCCCGCGGCTTGGAATCGCGGGTGAACCGGGGGCGTTTTACACGATCGAATCGGCCCCCAGCCTCCTCCCCGGCACCCCTTGGTCCCCTGTGCTCGACCTGGCGATCACGACCCCCGGGGCCTCCTGGTGCGACACCGAGGCCCAGGGAACGGTGCGCCGGTTTTACCGGGCGATTCGCCTGAGCGCCCCCCCACCGGAGGTTCGCCCGAGGAATTTCAGGCTCACCGATCACACCGGGCATTCCCGCGAACTTTACTACGCCTTCTCCGATGAAACCCTCACCGGCTACGTCCTGATTTTCACCGGAAACACCTGCTCCAACCTGATCCCGGAGCTTCCCGCCCTGAAGCTTCTCTCGGATCGGTACGCGCCCAAGGGGGTCCAGTTCTGGATCGTCAGCTCTCTGTTTGGAACCAGCCGCTCCAACCTCATCGCCGAGGCATCGGCCCTGCACATCCCGTATCCGATTCTCCACGACGGGGCACAGCTGGTGACCCGGGACTTCGGGGTCACCCAGGTGCCGGAGGTGGTGCTCATCCAGAACTGGACGTTCCAGCTCATGTACCGCGGCCCGGTGCAGGAATCGACCTCCGGCGGGAGGCAGGAGTACCTCGCCTCAGCCATCGACTCCATGCTGGCCCAGGCTCCCGTGACCCTGACCCGGGTGCGACCGCTCGGCCCCCCCTCGGACCTGATCGCGCGCCCCACCCCCGACTGGGCCAGGGATGTGGCCCCAATCCTCCAGAACCGCTGTATCCGCTGCCACAGCCCGGGAAACATCGGCCCCTGGTCGATGACAAACTACGCCGCCGTAAAGTTCGTGGCCGAGGCGATCAAGGACGAGGTCCTTTCCCAACGAATGCCCCCCTGGCATGCCGATCCCCACGTTGGAAAATTCGCCAACGATTCCTCCCTGCGGCCCGAGGAGGCGGCCACCCTGATTGCGTGGGTGGACGGCGGTGCCCCGCGAGGCACAGGCCCCGACCCCCTGGACGTGCCGCTCACGGAGGCACCCGCCTGGCCTCTCGGAACCCCCGACATCATTCTCAGCATTCCGAACCAGGCGCTCCCGGCTTCGGGAGACATCGATTACCGCTACCTGACCGTTGACCCCGCCCTCTCGGCCGACATCTGGCTCAAGGCGGCGGTCGTCCGGCCGGGCAACCGCAAGGTGGTCCACCACGCCCTGGTGTTCCAGGGAACCGCCGCGCAGGCACTGGGAGGGCTCTCCGGGTATTTCGCCGGGTACGTTCCTGGACTCGATCCAACCTTCTTCCCCGACGGCACCGGCAAGCTCCTCGCCAAGGGCACCAAGCTGACCTTCCAGATGCACTACGTCAGCGTGGGAACCGCGCAGACCGACCAGACGCAACTCGGCCTGTACCTCCTCCCCAAGGCCCCGACCCGGAGCCTCCAGACCAAGGCGGCGTACGACATCGCCTTCAGCATCCCGCCCCGGACCAACGGGTACCAAACCGTCGCCACGGCCCTCTTCGCCAAGAACTCCTGGCTCTACGAGATCTCCCCACACCAGCATCTCCGGGGGACCTGGTTCCACTATGATCTCCAGCTTCCGAACGGCACCCGCCAGCCGATCATCCACATCCCGCACTATCTCTTCAGCTGGCAGAGGCTTTACCGTCTCGACCAGCCGATCCAGGTCCCGGCGGGATCCCGCATCGTCTGCACGGGGGCGTGGGACAACACCCCCCAGAACCTGAGCAACCCGAATCCCGACACGACGGTGTTCTTCGGGGAGCAAACCTACGAGGAGATGTTCATCGGCTACTACAATTACGCCGAGGGACCGTAGTCGGGCCGGGAAAGGGAATGACGGCTGCGGGGCGACCGGGCCCCCTCTTCAGGCGAGAAGCGACCGGATCACCTCGGCCTCCTGAACCCCGGTGAGCTTTTGGTTCAGGCCCCCGTAGAAATAGGTGAGCTTGTTGTGGTCCAGGCCCATCAAGTGGAGGAGGGTCGCGTGGAGGTCCCGGATGTGATGTTTGTCGACGGCCGCCTCGTGCCCAAGCTCATCGGTCTCGCCGTAGCTTGTCCCCCCCTTGACCCCGCCCCCGGCCAGCCAGTATGTGAAGCCCTTGGGGTTGTGATCACGCCCATCCTTGTCCCCCTGAGAAACCGCCTGGCGGCCAAACTCCCCTCCCCAGACCACGACCGTTGAGTCGAGCAACCCCCGCTGCTCGAGATCCTGCAGGAGGGCCGTGATCGGCCGGTCGATCTCGGGGCAATGGATGCGGAGGTTCTCCTCCACGCCAAAGTGGGCATCCCAGTTCTGCTGCTGGTGTCCCCCGCCGTGATAAATCTGAATGAACCGAACGCCCCGCTCCACGAGCCTTCGGGCGATGAGGCACTGTTTCCCAAAGGGAGCAGGCCCCAGGGCGAGCGGATGCGAGTCGGGCTTCGGCTCGTTTATCCCGTAGGCCTCCAGCGTCGACGGAGACTCGCCGGCAAGGTCGAGCGCCTCCGGCGCGGTGCGCTGGAGCTGGAACGCCAGCTCATAGTTCGCAATCCGGGCCTGAAGCTCGGTGTAGCCGGGACGCGAGGCGAGATGCTCCGCGTTCAACTCGTTGAGGGTGTCGACGAGGTCACGCTGCATGGAGGGGGGTGTGCCGGAGGCCGACTCCAGGTTCAAAATCGGGTTGCCGGTCGCGCGAAAAACCGTCCCCTGATACGCGGCGGGCATGAACCCGCTGGACCAGTTTGCCGGCCCGCTGATCGGCCCGCCCCGGGGGTCGAGCATCACGACGTAACCCGGGAGGTTCCGATTCTCGGTTCCCAGCCCATGCGCCAGCCAGGATCCCATGGAAGGCCACCCCTGGAGGACCCGCCCGCTGTTCATCTGGATCATCGCCGAGCCGTGGGCGAACGAGTCGGCGTACAGCGACTTGATCACCGCGAGCTTGTCCATCTGAGTCGAGAGGAGCGGCAGGGCATCCGAGCACCAGAGGCCCGACTTCCCGTGCTGTCGAAAGAGCCGCCTCGACCCGAGAAGCCGGCCCGGCTTCACGTCCCGACGACGCTGCTCAAGGCTCGCTGTCTGCCCATGGCGGCGGTTGAGCTCCGGCTTGTAGTCGAAGAGGTCCATCTGCGACGGCCCGCCATACATGAACAGGAAAATGCAGGCCTTGGCAGGGGCGGGACGATGGGGCAGCGGGAGCGCCGGGGCCCCCTGCCGGAGGGTGGCCGCAACGGCCGGGGAGGAGAAGAATCCATCCCCATCGAGCAACCCGGTCAGGGCGAGCCCCGCGAAACCCGCCCCCGCCTGCCACAAAAACTCCCTCCGGCTCCCCACGCACAGGGAGCCTCGAGGCGGGTTCTCGGCTCGCGGCATGCCCCTTCTATACCCCGGTCCGCGGCCCGGGACAAACAGGAAGTCTCCCCCTCACGCGAGCCCGCGGGACCGGAGCTGGGCCAGGCACCACCCATACTCCGCGACCAGCTGATCCACCACGCTCCGGTTCTTGAGCTCCGGAGGCATCACCTCCCAGGTGTAGGTTTCCATCTCCAGATGGGAACAGAGCCGGGGATTGGCACGCAGCCAGTCCAGGGCCCCCAGCAGGTGGTCGGAGGTGGTGTCAAAAATCGGGGTCGGCGGGCTGTGAAGCGGAACGTGGAAATGAATCCTCCACTCCTCGCTCAGCGCGGGCGGGAGCTGGTTGTGACGCGAGATGGCGAGATCGAGATCCCGGTAGCGGGTGATCCCGCCGTCGGGATGCCGGGCCACGACCTGATGCAGGTAGGTGTCATCGGCGAACCGCCGAAGCGCCTGGCGCACCTCCGACGTCGGATGCGCCTTCAAGGCGGAGCTCAGGTGCAGCTTGCTGACGCGGATCCCGGATTGGTGCAGCTTCATCAGGGAGGCGCCCGCCTGTTCGAACTCGACCGCCAGGTGGCAACAGTCGTAATTGACCCCGAGGTGGGCGGGGAGCCGCAGGTCCCCGGGACGGTCCCGTTCCATCCGATGGAAGAAGGCGACGGTTTCGTCGGTCGTTTCCAGATGGCAAAGCGGCTCCGGCTCGAGCCCGAGATGGAGGCTGCGGCCTGTCCGGCGCGAGAGTCGCTCCAGGTGCTCGATGCACCGCCAGAGGTTGCCTCGCGCCTCAGCCTCGTGCCTCGGCTCCAGGATCGACTCCTTGAACCCAATCGGCACCGTGCTGACGCTCCCCTCCACCCCCTCGGGAACCAGTTCCGCCAGGAGGTCAAACAGCTGCACCGTGTACTGCAGCCGCTCGGGGGTGGTCCAGTCCGGCGCGTAGACCTGCTCCTTCACCCGCGTGCCGTGAAACTTGCCGTACGGAAATCCGTTGATCGTGAAGACGTAGCAGCCATGGAGGTCGAGCCAGCGGCGAAAGGCGGTGAGCGTCGGGCGATCGGCCAGCTCCCGAGCGGCCACCGCCCCGAGGCGGAGCCCGATGGCGTACGGCTCCCGGGGGGAGACCCGCTCCCGTACGGCCAGCGTCTGCTTCTGGAGGGTTTCAAAAATCTCCCCCCAGGTCTCGCCACGATGGATGTTCGTGCAGTAGGCCAGGTGGAGTCCGTGCTTGAGCTTCATGAGAGGAGTCAGTTGGTCGAAAGGTCGTCCGGCCCTTCCGCCATCAGGCGGTAGACCCACCCCTTTTTCGCGATGATCCGTCGCCAGAGGGTCGATGCCGGTTCGGAAAACACCAGATCCGGCGTCGCAGCATGGGTAACCCAGGCCTTGCGCCGCATCTCGGAATCAAGCTGGCCCGCCCCCCAGCCGGCGTATCCGGCAAAAACCCTCAGGCGCCGGGTGAGTGACTCCGTGCCGGCGAGCTCAAACAGGGAGTCGAGGGAATGGCTCAGCTGGATCCCTGGTATCACGTTCCCCTCGGGCAGCAATGGATCGGCGTGAAGAAAGCTCAGCGCCCCGGGCTCCACCGGCCCCCCCACATGGAGGGGAAGATCGACCAACCCCCGCGGGACCTCCCCCGGAAGGGCCTGGCCGGCGGTGGTTCCCGAGAGCTGGTTGAGAACGAGCCCAAACGCCCCTTCGGAGTCGTGCTGGCAGACCAGCACCACGGCACGATGGAAGAAGGAACCGGCAAGGTTCCCCCCATCCAGTAGAAGGGATCCCTTGAGGGACTTGGGCGGCTTCGCCATGACTGGGACAAGTGTGTGGGAGCCTTGTCAGCGTGACAACTGCGATTACACTGATGGCATGCGCAAGTACATCCTGCTCCTGATCCTCGCGGCCGTGGCCTGCTCCACCCTCAGCGGGTGCAGCTCCGATGGCAGCCGCGAGTTCATCCCTGGCAAGGGCTGGCGGAAGAACTGACACACCCCCGCCCCCGCGGGCCAGGGCCCTCCCGTCAAGGCGAGGCGGGCCGCGGCGTGAGCTGCAGCTCGAGGGAACCAGGGCTGCCGGCAACCCGCACCACGGCGCTTGCCTGGCGGATTTCCTCACACCGGACCACCACGTTCGAGTCCCCCACCCGCACGCGCGCCTGCTCCCCGGCTGCGAGCGTGGCATCGTTGATCAGGGCAAACCGGTGGGCTCCACTCCCGGAAAGGCCCTTCAGCACCAATGTGTCGGGCACCCGGGTGCGCGCCTCGACCAGGAAGCCCGACGGGACCTTCGCAGTCTTCATTGCGATGAGACGGTCGGGGCGGTCGCTCTCGAGGGTCGCGTCCACGCCCCCCTTGATCCAGGCAGCGACCCGGTGGAACTGGTAGTCGTCCGAGACCTTCACCAGGACGCCGATCTTTCCCCGCGTGTAGGTGTTGGCCAGGATTTGACGCCGCTCCCACTCCTGCCCGCGCTCCGTCATCAACTGGAAGGCCGCCAACTCACAAAACCCCTCCTCCGTGTCCGCATCCAGCTTGCGGTCGCGCGGGGTGTTCTCCCGGACCCACGCATGGGTGAACTCATGCGGCGCCACCGCGGCAAGCCTCTGCCGCGTGAGCCCCGAGCAAAGGAAGATCTCATGTTCCCAGACCCCACGGCCAGCAGGTCGCGAGCGGGTCAGCCCCTGGAGCGAGACGTCGGGATGGACGCCCGGTGTGTTCGAGAACACCGACTGGAGCTCCCTCTGGTCCACCAGCCTCAGGGTGATATTCCTGTCCGGGAGTACCCCCAGGTCCCGGAACATCGAAAAGAGCTCAGGCTTCAGGGATAGAAAAACCTCCATCGCCGTCGCCGGGTCAAGCACCCCCCTTGGAATGTCATGCTCGCAGAGAACACGCCCGTCGCCCAGCTCCCGAAAACCGTGATGCACGGGAAGACCGCACAGAAAGCACCGCGTCGGGATGTGTGTGCAGGCCTCGCACACCACGATGCGCCTCGCCTCCTCATCGCGGGAGACAGTCTCGAAGGTCGGCCCGGTGAGGCGGGTGCCGCAAACATCGCAAAGCATGCCTGATTGCGCTCGCCCCGCGGCGGGCAGCAGCAGCAGCAGGGCGAGGGCCGCGATCAGAAGCCACCCGGGAAGGGACGCGTGTCTCATAGCACCTCCCGATTCCATCGGCGGGGCGACACCTGGATTCAAACGCCCCGAGCTCGCGCCCAGCCCCCCGGAGGAGGAGAGGACTGTCCCATAGCGGGACGGCCGGCCGTTCTATCCGATCATCAGGGGGACACGGGAGGCCAGCTCCTCCGCAGGATACGTCCAGATCTCGGCGAGGGTGGGATGGTAGTGGGGGACGGCGGCAAGCTCCGCGACGGTCATCCGACGAGCCATCGCAACGATGATCTCGTGGATCAGCTCACCCCCCATCGGCCCGACACAGGCTCCACCCAGGATCTCCCCCGTGCGTGGGTCCGCCAGCAGTTTCACGAAGCCGTCCAGCGCCTCCATGATCATTGACTTCCCATGATCGCGGAACGGGTGCGAGGCGGCGATCACCGGGATCCCGCGCTCCCCTGCCTCCTGCTCCGACAGACCCACCTGCGCCACCTGAGGATCCGTGAACACAACGAGTGTCTTGAGCCGGTAATCCATCGCCCGTTGGGCGTCGGGGTGCAGGATGTTGTGGGCGGCCACCTCCCCCTGCTGGATGGCGATGTGCACGACCTCGTACGGGCCCGCCACATCCCCGGCGGCGAAGATGTGCGGTGCCGAGGTCCTCATCGACAGGTCGGTCACGATGCGGCCATGCGCGGTGTCGACACCGGCAGCCTCGAGCCCCAGCCCGAATGTGTTGGGGGAGCGGCCAAGCCCGTTGAAAATCGCCTCCGCCTCCACCCGGTGAGTCCCCCCTTCCTGCTCAAACTCGACAAACCTCCCCCCGCCCTCCATCCCGCCCGCCGCGAGGAGCCGGGTCCCGGTGTGAACGGTCATCCCCTCGTCGCGAAACGCCCCCTCGACCACTCCCGAGGCGTCGGCATCGAACTCGCGGAGGATCCGCGGCGAACGCTGGACGAGGGTGACCCGGGCACCGAAGCGGCGGTAGAACTGGGCGAACTCGACCGCCACTGCGCCGCCCCCAAGAACGATCACCGACTCCGGAATCCGCTCCGCGTGCAGCGCGAGGTCGCTGTTCAGGCACCCCGCCCCCGGCCCCTCGATCCCGGCGATCGGCGGCTTGGAGAGGGAGGATCCCGTCGCCACGATGAAGTATCGCGACCGGACACGCCCCTGCCCTCCAAGGTCGAGGGTATGCGGATCGATGAACCGGGCCCCGGCTCGAATGAACGTGAACCGCCCATCCTCCAACTGCTGCCGGCGGTAGTCGGCGAACTCCTGAATCAGCCGGTCCTTGCGTCGCAGGACCTCCGCGTACTCGTACCCCGCCCCGCTCACCTTCAGGCCCCAGGTGGCAGCGCGCCTCGCCTGGTGAAGCACGTCCGCCGCCTGAAGCAACGCCTTGGTCGGCATGCAGCCGCGCAGGATGCACAGGCCCCCCACCTCCTCGCCGCCCTCGATCACGACCGTGCGCAGCCCCGCGGCCGCCGCGGTCCGCGCCGCCGCATAACCGGCGCTGCCGCCGCCGAGAATGGCCACGTCCACCTGCACCGGAGCTGAACCGGTCTGGGAGG
>DMJJ01000135.1 GCA_003452185.1 Verrucomicrobiales bacterium
AGTAACCCATTGTGGTCTGCCGCAGGTTCCATTCCTCGAAGAGGTCGGGAGGGATTTCGGAGAGGAAACGGGATGCGAGCTGCATCATTTCGCCCATCCCCGGGGTGAACCGGGTGAGGGGGTAGCTCAGGTAGAGCTCCCGGCGGGCCCGGGTGACGGCGACGTAGAAGAGCCGCCGTTCCTCCTCCACGCCATCTGCCGTGTTGATCGAGCGATTGGAGGGGAAGAGCCCGTCGCAGAGCATGAGGACGAAGACGACCCCGAACTCCAGCCCCTTCGCCTGGTGGATGGTGGTGAGGCGGACCTTCTCCGTGTCGGGGTCGTTCGACTTGTCCTCCTCGGCCTCCACGCTGCTCATGAGCGAGAGCTGGCTCAGGAGGGATTCCAGGTCTTCGAACTGGCGGGCGAAGACACCGAGCTGCTGTACCTCCTCAAGCCGGTTCTCATGGTTGTCGTAGTTCGCCTCCAGGTAGTCCTCGTACACGGCCTGGAGGATGACGGGGATCATCTCGGCAGGCCGCCCCTTGAGCGGCTCCAGCTGGGCGATGGTGGCGGTGAGTTGGGCCCAATCGACCGCGGCCTTCTTGGGGGCGCCGGAGGAGCACCTCTGCAGGGCGGCGGCCACGGGGGTCGGGGAGGGGGGCGGAGAGGCCTGATGGGTGCAGAAGAGGCTCCAGAGCTTCTCGGCCGCCTTGGCTCCGACCCCGGGGAGCATCTGGACCACCCGCTTGAAGGCGATTTCATCCAGGGGGTTTGCCACCAAGCGGAGAAATGCGCTGACATCCTTGATGTGGGCCTGCTCGAAGAACCGGATCCCGCTTGTGATGGTGAACGGGATCTGGCGGCGCGTCAGCTCCAGCTGCAGCTCCATGGCATGGAAGTGGGATCGGTACAGGATCGCGATCTCCGAGAGGGCCGTTCCTTCGTTGTGGAGCTCGAGGAGGCGCTGGCAGACGAAGGCCGCCTGCACGTTGGCGTCGCCGCACGGGACCACGATCGGCTTGGGGCCGGCTTTGCACGCCGAGGTGAGCTCCTTCTTGAACTGGTTGGTGTTGGCGGCGATGGCGGCATTGGCCAGCGAAAGGATCTCGGGGGAGCTGCGATAGTTGGTCTCGATCTTGTAGGTCTTCGCCTCCGGATAACGCCGCGGAAACTCGAGGATGTTTCGGAAATTGGCCCCCCGCCACGAGTAGATGCTCTGGGAGTCATCCCCGACGACCATGAGGTTGTGGTGCCGGGCGGCCAGCAGGTCGATGATCCGTCCCTGGAGCGTGTTGGTGTCCTGGTACTCGTCGACCAGGAGGAACTGGAACTGCCGCTGGTACCGCTCAAGGATGGGGGGGTGGTTGTTCAGCAGCTCGAGCCAGCGCACCAGCAGGTCGTCGAAGTCCATTACATTGGAAGCCTTCTTGCGGGCGACGTACCGGCGGGCGATGTCGACGATCCCCGGGGTGATCGGGATGAATTGGGAGTATTCCTGGGCGATCGCCTCCTCGAGGGAGGTGTATTTGTTGACCGCGAGGGAGAACATGTCCACCAGGGCATCCGGTTTCGGAAAGAACTTGTCCTGGGTCGGGACCTCGGGCTCGCCGAGGCAGGCTTTGACGAGATCGCGTGAATCCTCGCGGTCGAGGATGGTGAAGTCGCGTCGAAACCCGAGGCTCTCGGCGTTGAGCCGAAGGAGGCGGGCCCCTATCGAGTGGAAGGTGCCGCCCCAGAGGGTGCGGAGCTCCGTCCCCAGGAGCTCGGTCACCCGACGCATCATCTCCTTGGCCGCCTTGTTGGTGAACGTCAGCAGGAGGATTCGGTCCGGGGGGATCCCCTGCTCAATGAGGAACGCGACCCGATAGGTCAGGGTGCGGGTCTTGCCCGAGCCGGCCCCCGCGATCACGAGGCTCGGTCCGGGGGGAGCGGTTACCGCGGCGTACTGCTGCGGGTTGAGCTCCTGGGCGTAATCGATCTGCGGGCTGGCCGCAGGCTTGAACGGCTGAAGGACGTACTCTCGGGACACGGGCCGATTCAACGGGGTGGGGCTGGAAAGGAAAGCGGAAAAGTCACGGACGCCGGGCGGCCGCGGGCAGTCCCCCCTTCAGTCGGGCCATATTGGCTTCGATGGCGACGAGGTAGGGGTTGGGGGTTCCCAGGTGGCGATACGCCCTCCGGAAATCCCGGTCGAGGCGGACTTTCACGTAGTGCTCCCAAAACCCCGGGGTGTTCCGCACCAGATCCTCCACCGTGGCGAACCGGGTCATGCGGGAGGCGGCGTCGGGGTTGGCCCGGGCCGATTCCTCAAATTCACTGAAGAGCAGGGGAAGCTTGTCCACGTAGTCGTCGGCGGCCAGCTGCCCCACCAGGTCCGCAGTGGCCAGCGCCAGTCCGAGGTCCCGCTCAAGATCGCTCCCGAAGGGCAGGGCCGCGAGGTCGGCATTGAGCCCGGTGCACCGGATCATGTTCTGGATGGAGGTGATCTCCGCGACGGAGTATCCGCGGGGAGAGAGGAACGCCGCGGCGAAGTCTGCCCCCCGCCCCACATGCACTGGCGTGTACTTCGCCCCGGTGCCGGAGCGATCCGACGTGGTCTTGAGGTAGCCGGTGTCGTGGAACAGGATTCCAAGGAGCGCCAGCTCAAACCAGCGGGGTGTCAGCGGCGGGGCCACCCCCGCACGATGCCGCCCCTGCAGCAGCCGCGTGAGGCAGAGCGTCCCCTGGAGGGTATGCTCAAAGTCATGATAGGCGACGTCGATCGCCTGATACCCGGGGTGCCTCCCCAGGAAACAATCCCGGATCCAGGAGAAACAGCGGGGGATGAACTCGTCCGGCTGGGTGGGGGTGCCGGGAGAGGCGGAAGGGAACAGGGCTCGAAACACCTCCCTGACCTCGCGCTCCACTGCCACCGAATCCCGCGTGTCCAGCCCACCAAACATGTCCAAAACCTACTCTGTGTCGTGGGAATTGCATTAAGTTTTCGCAGGGCCCCCCGGTTTTTTGGCAGCGCGGCGCAAGACGTGTTCCGGACGGGGGAGGCGGCCGCAGGAATGGGATCAGCCGCGGGTCGGGGGGCGGTGGTGGGAGGGGGCTGGGATCGGGACAGAGTTCGCCCCGAAACGGGTCACGGCTTCGATCCCTCCCGCGCCTGGACCGGCTGGACGGGGAGGAGTCCCTGCGCCGGGGGGGCGACGGCGGCGCTGCTGGTGCGGGGGGCTGCGGGCTCCTCCTTGTGGAGGGTGCGGAGGATCATGACGGCCAGGTCGGTCGACTCCACGATCTCCTCGTTGGTGAGGAACGTGGCCGTGACGGCCTGGCTGGCACAGTTCAGGATGAAGGTGGCCGAGTAGCGGTAGGAGCCCCGTGGGGGCGTCTCCGCGGTGCCCGCGAAGCGGGCGTCGGTCAGCGTGGCATAGACGCCGTAGGCGTACTGCGATTTGAAGGAAAGGGGGTGAACCTGCTTTTCCTTTGAGCTGTCGGCCAGGGATCGCGTCCCGTTGAGTAGCATCTGCTCGAGGTCGTCCATGCTCTCAAGGGATCCGGCCGCCTTGCCCGGCATGACGGAAATCAGGAGCAGGGAACTGGCATCCCGGTTGGTGAGGCGGAGGGTGTTGATCGGAAGCCCCTCGGTGAGCTGGACCTCGGAGCGCCAGGTCGAGGGATGTTCCACGCTGAAGGTCTCCCCCGAGGCGATCCGGAAGGTCTCCTTTCCCAGCTCGCCACCGACGAGTCCCAGCGGCAGGAGAGGGATGAGGGGGAGGATGCGGCTCCAGCGACGTACGGCGTATGCACTCATTCACGGGAAGCGTCCGCGGCGGCCCGTGCGGGCCCGCGGCACTATCCCAGAATATAATCGACAGCCGCGCGCAAATCTTGAGCGATGAACCCGTTGCGTAGGCGCTCGCCGGCCAAGCGTTCGACCTCGGACCCGTAGCCGGTGCGGACCAGGATTGAGCGCTTCACCCCGGCGTTCCAACCGCACTCGAGGTCGATGAGCTTGTCGCCAACCATGAACGATGCGGCGAGATCGACTTGGAACTCGTCCCGGGCGTCAAAGAGGAATTGCGGGCTCGGTTTGCGACCCCGGCTTGGCTGCTCCGGGGCTTCCGGGGCGACGTACACGTGGGTGAACCGCACCCCCTGCCGGGCGAACTCAGAGGCCAGGTGGTCGTGGACCCGGTCGACGTCCTGAATGGTGAAATAGCCGCGCCCCACCCCCGATTGGTTGGTGACCAGGAACAGGAGGTATCCCGCATCCTGCAGGCGGCGAAGCGCCTCGCCCGTGCCCGGGAACACCACCACGTGCTCGGGGCGGTGAAGGTAGTGGCGCTCCTCGATGAGGGTGCCGTCGCGATCCAGAAATACAGCGCGAGGCGGCTTCAACGGGCGTCGCTCTCCTCGACCGCCTCGCGGATGAGAGCCTTGAACTTGTCGATCCCCATGTCGAAGCCGGCGGCGATGGGAAGCACCGGGGTCTTGGGAACCTTGCGCTTGAACTGCTTGAGGAAGCCCTCCGCGGCCGGCTCGTCCATCTTGTTCGCCACGACGTAAATCGGCTTCCGGATCAGCGCCGGATCATAGAGCTCGAGCTCGGAGAGCAGCTGGCGGTAGTCGTCCCAGGGCTTCCGGTTGTCGGTTCCGGCCATGTCCAGGAGCAGCACGAGCACCTTGCATCGCTGGATGTGGCGAAGGAAGGCGTGTCCCAGGCCGACGTTGTTGTGGGCCCCCTCGATCAGACCAGGGACATCGCAGACGGCCAGCCGACGATAATCCTTGGTGTACTCCACGATCCCGATCTGGGGGGTGAGGGTGGTGAACGGGTAGGCGGCGATTTTCGGCCGGGCGTGGGAGATCGCGGTGAGGAGGGTCGATTTCCCCGCGTTGGGATACCCGACGAGCCCGACTTCGGCGATCAGCCGCAGCTCCAGGAGAAATTCCCCCTCGTCCCCCGGCTCGCCAGGCTGGGCAAAGCGGGGCGCTTGACGGCGCGCGGTGGCGAAGTTCCGGTTCCCGAGTCCGCCCCTCCCCCCCTGGCATAGGACGAACTGCTGCCCGTGGGTGGTGAGGTCGACGACAAGCTCCCCTTTGCGGGGATCGCGAGTGGAGGAGCTTGCCCCCTCCGCGTCGTCCTCATCCTCGAGGTTGATCTCGTAGGCCATCTCGGAGCCACTGCGCCGGATGACAGGCCGCTTGCCGGTGGAGATCGGCATGATGGGGGACTCCGGGGATTCCTCCTCCTCCCCCTCCTCGGCCGCCTCGTCGACCTCCGCTGCCTCCGGGCCCGGGGTGAGCCCGGGGATGACTTTCGGAGTCAGGCGCCAGACCAGGGTCCCGCACGGGACCTTGATGATCAGGTCCTTGCCGGCGGGGCCGTCCATTCCCTTCCCCATCCCGGCATGCCCCTTCTCTGCGATGAGCCGGGGAACATAGTACTGCTGGATGAGGTTGTTCAGGTCGTGGTCCGCCTGAAGGATGACGCTCCCGCCACGGCCCCCGTTGCCGCCGCTGGGCCCCCCCTTCGGCCGGTAGGCCTCGCGGTGAAACGCCACACACCCGGCGCCGCCGTGACCGGCGCTCGCGAAGACCTTGATTTCGTCGATGAACATGATTTGAACCTAATTGGGGGCCCCACTGGCCGGCCGGCCGCGCCCTGAGCCCTCCCTGGGGCCGACGCGCAGGGAACCGGAAAAAAAAAAGGCGAGGTGATCTCACCTCGCCGTGCAAAGGGGTGTCGAGGGCTTAGTTGCTCGCGGCAGCCGCTTCCGGGACGATATTCACCCGGCGGCTCTCCTTGTCGAACTTAACCCGCCCATCCGCCAGCGCAAACAGGGTCCAATCGCGACCCGTGCCGACGTTCAATCCTGCGACGAAACGACTCCCGCGCTGCCGGACAATGATGCTCCCGGCTGTGACGCGTTCTCCGCCGAAGCGCTTGACTCCAAGACGCTTGCTGGCGCTGTCGCGTCCGTTGCGGACACTGCCTTGACCTTTCTTATGTGCCATACAATTAACTTATCCCTTCAAGCTAGCTTACGCTTTGATCTCTTTGATCTGGACGACGGTCAGTTCCTGGCGGTGGCCCACAGTGCGGTGGTAGCCTTTACGGCGACGCATCTTGAAGGCGATCTTCTTCTCGCCCCGCTTGTGCTCCAGGACGTCCGCCACCACCTGCGCATTCGCGACAGTGGGGGCGCCCACAGAAACCTTTCCATCCAAATTTACAAGCAGTACCCGGTCAAACGTCACCGGTTTACCGGCTTCCACAGCCAAGCGCTCCACTTCCAGCTTGTCACCCGTGGCAACCCGGTACTGCTTCCCGCCGGTCTCTAAGACTGCATACATAGTGTTTTGTCCCATTAAAAGGGAGGCGAAATGTTCCAAATTGCGGGGCTGGTGTCAATGGGTCTCTTGAAATATTTCTGAGAGACTTCCAAATAGCACTTGCCTGCCCCTGGGTCGCTACGTATATTGCGCGCTCTTTTTGAGGCAAGAATAACGATTTTTATGAGACGCCCCCGTGGAAATAAGACGAGAAAAGCAGTGGCCAAGCGCTTTAAGATCACTGCGCGCGGCAAGGTCCTGCGGTCCCGCGCTGGACGCCGTCACCTGCTTTCGAGCAAGAACGCCAAGCGCCGCCGGTCGCTGGGCAATGCCGCGGTGGTCGATGCCACCGATGTTTATCGCATCACCCAGAACCTTCCGTTCAGCCACCGTGGCTGAGTGGAGGGGTGAGACAGAGTCCATCAATCTCTTTTCAAAACTGAACTGACTTATGCGCGTTACAAACGCCCCAGCCTCCCGCCGCCGCAGGAAACGGATGATCACAGCAGCGAAGGGCTTTCGCCTTCGCCGCTCGAAGCTCTATCGCTACGCCTCGGACGCCATCGACCATGGTCGTCAGTACGCGTTTCGCGACCGCAAGACGAAGAAGCGTAATTTCCGCGGCCTCTGGCAGGCCCGCATTAATGCCGCCGCCCGTCCGGCCGGCATCACCTACAGCCGCCTGATCGAGGGGCTGAAGGCCGCCAAGGTCGCCCTGGACCGCAAGGTTCTCGCCGAATTGGCTGCAACCGACAACGCCGCCTTTGTCGAGGTGGTGAAGGTTGCCCAGAACGCTCTCCTGAAGAAGGCGAAAGCAGCCTGATCCGCGGCCACGGATCAGGCGCCGTCGGCCGCATCTCGGCTGGCGGGTCCTGTCGGATACGTGCACGATTTGTAGCGGGCGACCTGTGAGGGTCGCCCGTTTTTTTTCTGCTTCAGTTGCGCTGTGCCGCCCAACTAAGGTTGGCGTCACGCCGCGTGCGGCGTCATTGCGGCTATGTCACTCATTTCTGAAATCGAACCACTGAAGAACGCAGGCCTCTCGGAGTTGGCGGCTGCCACGGACCTGCAGGCCCTGGACGCTGCCCGGGTGCAATATCTCGGCGCCAACGGCCGGTTCACCGCCTTGATGAAGCAGCTGGGAGCCCTCTCCAAGGAGGAGCGCCCGGCGGCCGGGAAGTTGATCAACACGGCAAAGGGGGAGCTGGAGGCGGCGCTTGCCGCGCGGCGCGGGGAGCTCGAGCTTCGCGCAGCCCTTCCGAAGGACCCGACCGACATGACGCTGCCCGGGCGTCGTCGCCCGCTCGGCCGTCTCCATCCGCTGACGCAGGTCACGGAGGACATCGTTCGGAGCTTCCGCCGGCTTGGCTTTGCGGTGGCGGATGGCCCCGAGGTGGAGGATGAGTACCACTGCTTTGATGCGCTGAACACCCCGGCCGATCATCCGGCCCGCGACCTCCAGGACACGTTCTATCTCAACACGCCGAAGCGCCCCCTCCTGCGCACGCACACGAGCTCGGTGCAGATCCGCGTGATGGAGAAGCAGCGTCCCCCGATCCGGGTGATCGTTCCGGGCCGCGTCTACCGGCGTGACAATGCCGATGCCACGCACAACCCGACGTTCCATCAAATCGAGGGCCTCTATGTCGACCGTGGGGTTACGGTCGGGGACCTCAAGGGGACGGTGGAATTCGTCTTCCGAGAGCTCCTCGGCCCCGATGTGAAGCTCCGTTTCCGCCCCCATTACTTCAGCTACACCGAGCCGAGCTACGAGATCGACTTCACCAACGCGCTCGTCAAGAAGCTCGGGAAGGATTGGATGGAGATTGCGGGGTGTGGCATCGTCCATCCGCAGGTGTTTGAGACCGTGGGCTACGACCCCGAGGAGTGGTCGGGCTGGGCCTTCGGGTTTGGGATCGAGCGGTTGGCGATGCTTCGCTACGGGGTCAACGACATCCGCCTCTTCTACGAGAACGACGTCCGTTTCCTCGGGCAGTTCTGATCACGGCTGGAGCCCTGGCAGGACAACCGGGTCCCCCACCCGAATGCGGCTGCCGGCCTGGCCTGCGCGGACCCGGGTGTTGAGTGCGAACCGGTAATGGTGGTTGAACAGCGCCGGTTCGGCCCACGAGGGAAGGGCTTCCTCCCTGCGGCGGCTGAATTCCCCCTGGAACCCCGGGGTGGCTTCTCCGCTCATCGGATTCCGCGAGGGCACCCCGCACCTCTGGCACGGGTTGCACCCCTGCAGTTCAACACTCCCCACCCGAAAAAGCACGCCCCCCTCCGTGGCGTCGCAGAGCCGGTCCTCCCAAAAGGGAGGGGCCCCGGCGACCTCCAGGTTCGTGCGAAACCGGTATCGAACCTCCTCGAGCCCCCAGCCGAACCAATCGCCCACCGTTTGCAGGCTTGCCTCGCTCACGAGGGTGGGACCGTTGGCCTTGAGGTCATCCGGGAACCCTTGTTCCCGATCCTCGATCACCACCACCCGCTGGCCGAGCACTCTTGTGAACCAGGAGGCGAGGGGCTGAAGGGAGGCTTCGATGAGGGGAAATCGGGCGGGGCCGTGAGCGCCCGCCGTGAGAGTGACCTCCGTCAGGTCGGGGGAATAGGAGGTCCGGATCTGATGGAGGGCGGGAGTCCGCTTCCCGTGGATGTAGTTCCCTGCGGGATCGGCCAGGGCCCAGCGTCGGTCGTGCCGCAGGATCCCCATGGCCGTCACCTCCGCCTCGCGCACCTCGAGGGGCGGGAGCGACTTGATTGGGTAGAGGAGGATGCGGCTCAGGTGCATCGCGACCCGATGCTTCCACGGCAGCCAAGTCGCGCGCAAGCTCGACTCCCGGCCGCCCCTCCCGCTAAATAGGGACCGAAACGATGAAATGGGTTTCCTACGGCCCTAACGCCCTGCTGGTGGAGTTTGCCGACCGTCTGGGGGATGAGGCCTTCGCCCGCGGGCGGTCGATCGTGGCTGCCCTCGAGCGCCGGCCCCCGGAGGGGCTCGTGGAGTTTGTCCCCGGGTTCACCTCGGTGCTCCTCGAGTTTGACCCGCTGGTGGTTCCTGATCCCAAGGCGCGGGTGCTTGAGTGGATGGCGATGTTGAAGTCCGCGATCTCCACGCCGGCGGGGGAAGGGGAGTTGAAGACGCTCCCCGTGACCTACGATGGGCCTGACCTGGAGCGGGTTGCCCGGCAGGGAGGCCTCACCCCGGAGATGGTCGTGGCGCTCCATTCGGGCCGGGTTTACAAGGTGTACGTCCTGGGCTTCTCCCCGGGGTTTCCGTATCTGGGGGATCTGGATCCGCGGTTGCAGACCCCGCGCCTGGCAACTCCCAGGACCCGGGTCCCGGCGGGCTCGGTTGCCATTGGTGGGGAGCACACCGGGATCTATCCCACCGAGACCGCGGGGGGATGGAACCTGATTGGCCGGACTCCCCGGGTCCTGTTTGATCCGGGGCGGGCCTCCGCCGGGGAGCACGGTCGCGAGGCGTTTCTCCTCCGGCCCGGAGACCGGGTTCAGTTTGTTCCGCAACCCGGAGGGGCGATGCCCCCGGCGGGTAATCCTTCCCCCGCCTCATGAGCCTCGACGTTCTCTATGTGCTCGACCCGGGACTCGGGCTTCACCTCCAGGACCGGGGCCGGGTTGGGTGGCGCCGGTTTGGGATTCCGCAGGGGGGAGCGATGGACTCGCACGCAGCCGATTGGGCGAACCGGCTCCTCGACAACCCGACCGGCACGGCGGTCCTCGAGCTGCTCCTCCAGGGGGCGAAGCTCGCGGCCCTGAGGCCGGTGTGGATCGCCATCACGGGAGCTGACGCGGGCTGCCCCCTCCCGACCTGGCGCGCGATCCAGTTGCAGGCGGATGATGTGATCTCGTTCCCCCGGAACCTTCTCGGGGTTTGGACCTACATTGCGGTGGAGGGGGGCTTTATCGATGACCCGTTGTTTGGGAGCGTCAGCGCCTCGCCTCGCGTGAAGCTCGGCCGCACCTTCACGCGGGGGAGCATCCTCCGACGCTCCGAGCGCCGCTCCTTCTCCCTCCCGCCGGGCGTCGCCGGCCGGTCGGTCCCCCACTCGGAACACCCCGACTATTCGCGCACTCCGGTGCTCAGGGTGTGGCCGGGACCGCAGTGGGAGGCGTTTCCCCCCTCCGCCCGGATCGCGTTCCTCAACCAGCCGTGGCGGGTCAGCTCGAGATGCGACCGGACGGGGTATCGGCTGGAAGGGCAGGCCTTGGGGGCGGGGGGCGGGCAGATCCTGAGCGAGCCGGTGAAGGTGGGCTCCGTGCAGGTGCCGCCCGACGGACAGCCGATCGTGACCCTCAACGACGGCCCCACGATGGGGGGGTACCCCAAGTTGGCCCTGGTCGACCCCGGGGACCTGGGACGGCTGGTCCAGTGCCGGGGGGGACAGCAAGTTCGATTCACATTGGCCAAATGAGCCCGGTTGATCTGAACTGCGATCTGGGGGAGGGGGAGCCCTCCTCCCGGACGCGTGCCTTGATGCAGTGGGTGACGTCGGTGAATGTGGCCTGCGGCGGGCATGCCGGGGATGCCGCATCGATGCGTCGCTGTGCCTTGCTGGCGGCCTCGGCCGGAGTCCGGCTGGGGGCCCACCCCGGCCCGTGGGATCGCAAGAATTTCGGGCGGGGCCGTGTGGAGATCAGCCCGGCGGAACTCGAGCTTCTTCTCCTCCAGCAGGTGGGGGGGCTGAGCCTGGTGGCCCGTTCGCTTGGCACCCCTCTCCATCACGTGAAGCTCCATGGGGGCCTCTACCATGCGGTGGAGGAATCGCCGCGGCTCGCGGCGGCGTACCTCGGCTGGGTGGCCCGTCACCTTGCCGGCTGTCGGGTTTATGCCCGCGCCGGGGGGGAGGTCTGCCGGGCGGGATCCCGTTTGGGGGTCGAGGTGTGGGGGGAGGCGTTCGTGGACCGGGGATATCTTCCGGACGGGAGCCTTGTCGGCCGCGCGGAGCCGGGCGCATTGCTCACCCGTCGGGACGAGGTGATACGCCGGGTGGACGATCTCCTGGAGCGGGGGGGCGTGGTGGCCTCCGACCGGAGCTGGATTTCGGTGGCGGCCCGGACGTTTTGTCTGCATGGGGACACACCCCGGTCGGCGCGGATTGCCTCCTGGGTTCGTGGGCGGATCGACCTCCGTTCTTCCCAGGAGGCGGCAGGGCGTCGGGTTTCCACCCGGGGGCGAGGGGGGGAGGGGTGAG
>DMJJ01000134.1:0-7766 GCA_003452185.1 Verrucomicrobiales bacterium
CCAGCCGCGGTAAGCCCTCCCCGCTGCCCCCGCCCCAGGGGTGCCAGCCATCTGACGCCGACGTTCCCCGGAACGGGGGGGGCCGCCCCTTCGCCCGCCCCCTCCCTGACTTCCAGGCTGGGATTCCGTCGGGCGCGCGTGCTATGTACGCCCGCCATGGACTTCAACCTCGACCCCGCGCTTCCCGCCCGCAGGAATCATCGCATCGGGATTCTCGGCAGCGGATTCATCATCACCGACTGCCACCTTCCCGCCTATCGCAACGGGGGCCTCAATCCGGTCGGGATCGCCTCGCGCAACCGGGCAAACGCCGAGAAGGCCGCCCTCCGACATTCCATCCCCAGGGTCTACGGCAGCCCGGCGGAGCTTCTGGAGGATCCCTCGGTTGAAATTCTCGACATCGCCGTCCCGCCCGACGCCCAGCTCGCCTTGATCCTCGCGGCGTGCGAGCGCCGGACGGTCAAGGGGATCCTTGCCCAGAAGCCCCTCGGGATGAACCTGGCCGAGGCCCGCGAGGCGGTCCGGGCCTGCGAGGCCGCCGGGATCCGGCTCGCCGTGAACCAGAACATGCGCCATGACCCCTCGGTGCGGGCCGCGAAGCAGCTTCTTCAGGCCGGCCGTCTGGGGGCCGCGGTCTTCGCCACCATCGACATGCGCGGCATCCCCCACTGGATGCCCTGGCAGGCGGGGCTCGGCTGGGTGACCCTCCGGATCATGTCGATCCATCACCTCGACTGCTTTCGCTACTGGTTTGGTGACCCGGAATCGATCTACTGCAGCGTGAGGCCCGATCCCCGCACCCGTTTCCCGCACACCGACGGGATTTGCACCTACATCCTCGAGTATGCGGACGGCCTGCGGTGCGTCGGCATCGATGACACCTGGACCGGCCCGGCCCGCGAGGGGTGCCCGGGGGACATCCGGATCGAGTGGCGCATCGAGGGTCTCGAGGGCCTCGCGATCGGGGACATCGGGTGGTGCAAGGACCCCTACACCAGCCCTTCCACCCTCCGCCACGCTTCCAAGGGGGACGCCACGTTCCAGACCCCCCGGTGGGATCGGCGATGGTTCCCGGACGCGTTCCTTGGGACAATGGCCGACCTGCTCGCCGCCGTTGAGGCGGGAGCCGAGCCCTCCATCAGCGGCCGGGACAACCTTCGCACCATGGCCCTCGTCGACGCCGCCTACCGGAGCGTGGCCGAGGGTCGGAAGATCCGCCCGGAAGCGACGCCGTGACAAAAGCGGCCCTCGGTCGTTTTTTTCCTCAAGATCCGGCCCCTGACGCACGATGTCACAGGTGGATGCAGCGGTGTTTTCCGCTGCCTCCTCACCCAACAGCGTCATGGAATCCGGGTCCCAGAATGAATTCGGTCAGTGGGTAGGCACGCTCGCACGCCGGGCGGCGGCCTTTCTCTGCATCGCCAGGATGCATGACCTGCAAGCGGAGAAGGCGCGACGAAACCTCCAGCGCGCGGCCAGCGCATGCGCGGGGGAGGGCGTCGGGCTCCCGGCTGAGCTCAGACCCCCAGCATCCAAGGCCGCCAGCGGCCTTGGGGGCGGGGTCGGGGCCTCCAGCTGATGTCCTCCCACCAGCGACAGTCGATTCGCATCGATCTGCCGGGCAGCTCGGTGGTGGTGAACTGGTCCCCGGCGTACCGGCTGCCGGCGGCCCTCATCACCTACACCTCCGGACTGCTGTTCAGCATCTGGCTCGCCTACGGCATCCGCTCCGACTTCGAGATCACCCAGTCACAGCTGGCTGCCTGCCTCAGGGCGGCCGCATGGATCATCCCCCTCAAGCTGCTGCTGCTCTCCTTCAGCGGGCAGTTCAGCGGGATCCTGGGCTACTTCAGCCTCCCCGACCTCAAGCGCATCACCCTCGCACTCGGTGCCGCCTCGCTCCTCATCGCCGCAGTCTGGACGGTCTCGGGCGGCAGGGCGGCCCCCTCGCAGGGCGTCATCGTGGCGGACTTCCTCTTCTCGCTGCTGGCCCTGAGCGGAACGCGCCTCGGGTTCCGCCGGCTCCGCGAGATGCAGCCCTCGCGCAACGGACGCAAGGGCGCGGCCGGCAGCTCGACGCGCATCGGGATCCTCGGAGCCGGCGACGCCGGGGCCTCCCTGGCCCTGGAACTCAGCCGCAGCGCCGCAGCCGACCTGGAGGTGGTGGCCTTCTTCGACGACGACCCGAGGAAATGGAAATCCCAGGTCCACGGGATCCCGGTCCTCGGGGGCCCGGAGCTCCTCCTGGAGCCGGAGCGCAGGGCCCGCATCGAGCGGGTCATCATCGCGATGCCCAGCGCCCCGGCACGACGCATCCGGGAGATCGTTGAGATCCTCAACACGGCCCGCGTGAAGTACGAGACCGTTCCCTCCCTTGGCCAGCTGGCCACCGGCAGGGTCAAGGTGAGCCAGCTCCGGCCGGTCGAGATCCAGGACCTCCTGGGCCGCGATCCCGTGCAGCTCGACACGCACCACATCCAGGAGATGATCCAGGGGCGGGTGGTCCTGGTCACCGGGGCGGGCGGGAGCATCGGCAGCGAGCTCTGCCGGCAGATCGCCTCGTTTGGCGCCCAGCGCCTCATCCTCCTGGAACAATCCGAGGTCCAGATGTTCCAGATCGAGCAGGAGCTGATCGAGCTCGGGTACCAGGGAACCATCGTCCCGTTCGTGGCGGACATTCTCGATTTCGTCCGGATGGACAGCATCTTCGCCGCCCAGCGCCCGGAGCTCGTGTTCCACGCCGCCGCCCACAAGCATGTCCCGATGATGGAGGGACACCCCGACGAGGCGATCAAGAACAACGTCTTCGGCACCGCCCAGGTGGCCGAGCTGGCGGAGAAGCACGGGGCACGGCGGTTCGTGATGATCTCGACCGACAAGGCGATCAACCCGACCAACGTCATGGGGGCAACCAAGCGGATGGCCGAGATGTTTGTGCAGGCCCTCGCCTGGCAGCGCAACGGGAGCACGCGCTTCATGGCGGTGCGGTTCGGCAACGTCCTTGGCTCCTCCGGGAGCGTGATCCCCACGTTCAAGAACCAGATCGCCGCCGGGGGCCCGGTCAAGGTGACCCACCCCGAGGTGACCCGCTATTTCATGACCATCCCGGAGGCCGTGGGGCTGGTGCTCCAAAGCGCCGCCCAGGGGGAGGGTGGGGAGATCTTTGTCCTCGACATGGGGAAGCCGGTGAAAATCGTCGACCTCGCCCGGCAGCTGATCGAGCTCTCGGGCCTCCGGCCGGGGGAGGACATCGAGATCCAGTTCGTGGGGCTGCGGCCCGGGGAGAAGCTCTACGAGGAGCTGTGCCACGTGGGGGAGGCCTTCGCCCCGACGCACCACCCGAAGATCATGCGGTTCGTCGCCACGCCCCAGCCCCTGACAACCGTGCGGGAGTTCCTCCGGGAGATCCTGCCCAGGCTCCCGGTGGCCTCACCGGACGAGCTCAAGGCGCTGCTCCAGAAGTTCGTCCCCGAATATCGGCCCCAGTTCAGCGGGGAGAGCCCGGGAGGCGAGCCCACACTGCAGAGGGTCGCGTAGAGCGACCCGGCCGGCAGAGGGCCCCGGGATGGCGGACCTTCAATGCCCCGCCGCCGCCGCCGCCACCGTCTCAACCTTGCGACGGGTGTGGATATGGGTGCAGTGGCCGTAGAAGGCCTCCGCGGCCTCCATCAGCGACTCCGAAAGCGTGGGATGCGGGTGCACCATCTCGGCGAGATCCTTCACCGTGGCCCCCATCTCGATGAGCGCCACCCCCTCGCTGATCATGTCGCCCGCATGCTCCCCGGTGATCCCCACCCCAAGGATCCGCTCCGTCTCGGGGTCGATGATGAGCTTTGTGACCCCCTCCGTGGCATCGCAGGTCAGGGCCCGACCCGACGCGGCCCAGGGGAACTTGGCGATCTCGACAGCGCGGCCCTTGGCCTTCGCCTCCGCCTCGGTAAGCCCGCACCAGGCGATCTCCGGATGAGTGAACACCACGGCAGGGATCGTCACCTGGCTGAAGAGGCTCGACTCCCCGGCCAGATTCTCCACCGCGATGCGCGCCTCCTTCGAGGCCTTGTGGGCCAGGAGGACGCCCCCCGCGATGTCGCCGATCGCGTAGAGGCTGGGGTCGGTGGTCTGCATCCGGGAATCCACGGTGATGAAGCCCCGCTCGTCCCTCTGGACGAGGGTGTTCTCGAGGCCCAGGTCCTCGGCGTTGGGGACCCGCCCCACGCTCACCAGCACGCGGTCGTAGAGCTCCTCGCGGCGCTGGCCATCGCACTCGGTGACCACCTTGATCTGCTTTCCGGCCGTCGACATCGAGGCGACCTTGGCCTTGACCCGGAGCTCGGTGAAGTGCTTCTCGGCATAGCGGAGCACGGGGCGGACGAGGTCGGCATCCGCGCCGGCCAGAATCGAGTCGAGCGCCTCCACCACGGTGACCTTGCTCCCCAGGGAGCTGTACACCGTCCCCAGTTCCATCCCGATGTAGCCGCCGCCAATGACCAGCAGGCTGCCCGGGATCTCCGGGATATCGAGGGCCTCGGTCGAGGTCATGATCCGGGGGTTTCCAAGATCGAAGGCTCGCGGCAGCGCAGGCCGGGAGCCGACGGCGATGATCGCCTTCTCGAAATTCACAAACGTCTGCCCTTCCGAGGTCTCAACCCGGAGGGTGTTCGAGCCCTCGAAGTGCCCGCGGGCATGCAGCACCTGGACGCCCCGCTTCTGGGCGAGGCCGGCGATCCCGCCGCTCAGCTTCGTGAGGATCGACTCCTTCCAGGCCCGCAGCTTGTCGAGCTGGATCGTCGGGGCCCCGAAGCTGATCCCCCGGCTCGCCGAGGCGGCGGCATCCTCCACCATCCGGGTGGCGTGGAGGAGGGCCTTGGAGGGGATGCACCCGCGGTTGAGGCAGACCCCGCCGAGCCGCTGCTCCTGCTCAATGAGCATCACCTTTTTCCCAAGGTCCGCGGCGTAGAATGCGGCCGCATACCCGCCAGGGCCTGCGCCCAGCACGACAACTTCGGTTTTGATTGGATCCATACTTGCGAATGAAAGGGGTTGATCGTTGGAGGCGGCGGGGCTCAGAGCTGCACGTCCGCGTCGGAAAACGACTCGATGGCCACAACCATGTCCGTCACAAACCGGGCCGCGCTCCCGCCGTCGATGAGTCGGTGGTCGTAGGAGAGTGCCAGGGGGAGGAGCGTTCGGGAAACGACCTGCTTCTCGCGGACCACGGGCTTCAGAACCCCCTTGCCCATGCCGAGGATGGCGACCTCCGGACGGTTCACGATCGGGGTGAAATGACCTCCTCCGATCCCGCCCTGGTTCGAGATGGTGAACGAGCCGCCCCTCAGGTCCTCCATCGTGACCTTCCGCTCGCGGGCCTTGTCGGCCAGGGACTGCAGGTCGAGGGAGAGCTGCAGGATGCTCTTGGACTGGGCATCGCGGATCACCGGCACCATCAGGCCGGCCTCGGTGTCGACCGCGATTCCAAGGTGGATGTACTGCTTGAGGACTACCTCCTGCGTGGCGTCGTCGATGCTCGCGTTGAAGAGCGGGTGTTTCTCGAGGGTCCGCGCGACGGCTTTGAGCACAATCGACGTGACGGTGAGCCGGGCCCCCTTCTTCTCATAGGCCGCCGCATGCTTCTTGCGCAGCTCGAGCAGGCTCGTGATGTCGGCTTCCTCAAACTGGGTCACCTGGGGAATGTGCGTCCAGCTCTCCAGCATCCGCTGGCTGATCACCTTGCGAAGCGAGGTCATCGGCTTGCGGGTCACCGGCCCGAAGGCGGCGAAATCGATGGAGGGGGCGACGGCCGCGGGTGCGGGTGCCGGAGCTTGGGGCAGGGCCTTCGGCTGGAGGGCCAACCGCTGGAGCCGGGAGATGTAGGCCTTGAGGTCCTCCATCACGATCCGGCCGCCCCGCTCGCTTCCCTTGAGCTTCCGGAGGGGGATCCCAAGCAGCCGGCCGATGCGCCGCACTTCCGGGGAGGCGGGGATCGGGGTGCCGTCCTCCACCTCGGGCTCGGCGGGAAGGTCAAGCGGCCCCTCCTCCAGGGGCTCCACGGCCGCAGGCGCGGGCGCGGGCGCGGCGGAGGGCCGGGCAGCCCGGGCCGGTTTTTCCGAGGCCGGGGCGGGAGCAGGGGCCGACGGCGCCGCGGCGGACCCCACCGGGTCGAGCACCAGGATCACCCCGCCCACCGAAAGTTTTTCCCCCTCCTTGACCCGAAGGGCGGTCACCCGACCGTCGGCCGGCGAGGGGATCGGAGCCACCGCCTTGCCCGTCTCGAGTTCAATGAGGGCCTGGCCCTTCCGGATCGTCTCCCCCTCCTTCACGGAAAGGCTGACCACCACGCCGGAATCGGCACCTTCACCAAGATTGGGCAATCTGACATCCATACAAGGCTAAGCGATATAAGAGGGGACAGGCGCACGGGTGGATCCGAACAGGCTCGGGGCCCCGGGGCGCGTCCCAAGTGGACGAACACACACCGGAACCGCCGGCACGGACCCCAAAAAAGGGTCAGAACAGATAGAAGAACAACCCCCGGTTGGCAATGCCTGTTTTTCCGGAATCCGGAGGTGGAAGGCCTCCCTACCGACTCTTCCGCCCCGGGGGTCCGTGCTCCGGGGAACCCCCGGGGCGGAAAAGCCGAAATGGCCGGCCCCGGAACGGGGCCGGCCATCGTGATTCATCGGGTCCTTGCGGAACCCGCCGGAGACTTCTTAGTACTCCATCCCGCCACCCGCGCCGTGGTGCGGATCGGCCTTGGGGGCCTTCTCCTTCTCGGGCACCTCGGTGATGAGGCACTCGGTGGTGAGGAGCAGCCCGGCGATGGAGGCCGAGTTCTGGAGGGCGGTGCGGGTGACCTTCTTCGGGTCGACGACACCAGCCTTGACCAGGTCTTCATACTTGTCGGTGGCGACATTGTAACCTTCGTTACCCTTGCCGCGCTTGACTTCCTGGACCACGAGCGAGCCTTCGACGCCGGCGTTCGCCGCCAGGGCGCGGAGGGGATACTCGATGGCGCGCTTGACGATCTCGACGCCGATGGCCTCGTCCTCGTCCTTGAGCTTGAGGACCTCGATGGCCGGGAGGCAGCGGAGCAGGGCCACGCCACCGCCAGGGACGATCCCCTCTTCAACGGCGGCACGGGTCGCGTGGAGCGCGTCCTCGACGCGGGCCTTCTTCTCCTTCATCTCGGTCTCGGTCGCAGCGCCGACATTGATGACGGCGACGCCCCCGGCGAGCTTGGCGAGGCGTTCCTGGAGCTTCTCGCGATCGTAGTCCGAGGTGGTCTCCTCGATCTGGCGGCGGATCTGGTTGACCCGGCCCTGGATCTCGGAGGCCTTGCCGTAGCCCTCGACGATGGTGGTGTTTTCCTTGTCGACCACGGTGGTCTTGGCGCGGCCAAGGTCCTCAAGGCCGAGGCTCTCGAGCTTGATGCCGAGGTCCTCGGTGATGCACTTGCCGCCGGTGAGGATCGCAATGTCCTCGAGCATCGCCTTGCGGCGATCGCCGAATCCGGGGGCCTTGACGGCGCAGATGTTGAGGACGCCGCGGAGCTTGTTCACCACGAGGGTGGCCAGGGCTTCGCCTTCCACTTCCTCGGCGATGATCAGGAGCGGCTTGCTCACCTTGGCGATCTTCTCGAGGAGCGGGAGGAGGTCCTTCAGGTTGCTGATCTTCTTCTCGTAGATCAGGATGTAGGCCTCGTCGAGCTTCGCTTCCATCGTCTCCGTGTTGGTCACGAAGTACGGGGAGAGGTAGCCCTTGTCGAACTG
>DMJJ01000134.1:8024-8362 GCA_003452185.1 Verrucomicrobiales bacterium
AGGTAGCCCTTGTCGAACTGCATCCCTTCGACGACGTCGAGGGTGGTCTCGATCGACTTGGCCTCCTCAACCGTGATGGTGCCATCCTTGCCGACCTTGTCCATGGCGTCGGCAATGATGTTGCCGATCGTGGTGTCCCAGTTGGCGGAGACGGTCGCGACCTGCTTGATCTCTTCCTTGTCCTTGACCTTCTTGGCGATCTTGGCGAGCTGCTCGACGGCGGCGTCGACAGCCTTCTGGATGCCGCGCTGGATGCCGATCGGGTTCGCGCCGCTGGTCACGTGCTTCAGGCCCTCGCGGAAGATCGCCTCGCCGAGCACGGTGGCGGTGGTGGTGCC
>DMJJ01000592.1 GCA_003452185.1 Verrucomicrobiales bacterium
ATCTTCCACCTCATCGACCAGCTGCGGATGGCCGAGGTCACCCGTTTTGTGAGCGACAATCCCCGGGTGGACCTTGAGCCGTTCGGACTCCAGGCCCCGGCCCTCGAGCTGAGCCTGGGGATCGACACGAACGATCTGTTCACCGTCCAGTTTGGCGGCTCCCCGACGAACGACACCTCCCAGGTGTACGCCCGCCTGGCGGAGCACTCCAACGTGGTCCTGGTGGCCAGGACGCTCCTCGACGGGCTGCAGCTCTCCCACACGGACCTTCGGGACACGCGGCTTCTCACCTTCAACCCGGCTGCCGTCGACTCGATCGAGGTCCGCGGGGCCGAAAGCTTTTCCCTGCGTCGCGAGGCGGCGGGCTCCTGGACGGTGCAGCCCGGGGGGGCCACGGCCGATGCCGAGCTGATGCGGGACCTGCTCGGCACGTTCCACGAGCTTCGGATCGCCGAGTTCGCCAGCGACATCGTGACCGACTTCTCCCCGTACGGCCTCGTGAAGCCCGACTACCAATGGATCCTCCGGGGGACGGTCACAAATGCCGTCACCGGGGTGACGAATGATGTCCTCGCCCAGCTCGACCTCGGCAACGTGGCGGGGGACAAGGTGAATGTTCGCAGCGCCCGGGAGCTCTCGGTCTACCGCATCCGGCTGGGGGATGCACAAAAGCTGCCCGACGAGTCGTGGAAGCTCCGCGATCGCCGGGTCTGGTCGTTTGAGACGAACGAGGTGCTCCGTCTCACCATCGAGCAGTCGGGCCGCAAGGTGCAGCTTCGCCGGCCGGCCGACGGCAACTGGACCTGGACGGGGGGTGTGGTGAAGCCGGTCGAGGCATTCAGCACCGAGGAGACCCTCCACCGCCTGGGGCAGCTGAAGGCGGCGGTCTGGACGGCTCGGGGGGTGACGAACCGCGCCGGGCTGGGATTCACGGAGGATGGGCACAAGATCACCCTGGAGCTTTCCCGGGGCGGCAAGCCGGAGACCCTCACGCTGGAGTTCGGGGACAAGGCCCCCTCGCACTACCCGTACGCGAGCACCCTCATCGAGGGAACTCCCTGGTTCTTTGAGTTTCCCCTGGAGTTGTACTTCAGGGTCCTGCGCGACCTGACCATTGTCCGGCCGCAGGGCTTTTGAGGCCGGCGGTCCGGCGGCCTGCTGATGCCCTCGAACCCTGACAATCAGACGACGAGGTCCCGGAGGAAGCCCCGCCCTCCCCGGGGCGGCCCGATCCGCCGGACGTTTCGCTTCTGCTGGCGGTTCGCCCGGACCTTCACCCTGGTGCTCCTCCTCGGGATCGTCGCCCTTGGGGTGCAGCTCCACAACGTCGGGCTGCCCGAGCGGGTGAAGGGGATGATGATCGAGGCCCTTCGGCGACAGGGCTGGGAGATGGAGTACGCCAGGCTTCGGTTCCGCTGGATGAAAGGGATCGTGGGGGAGGATCTCCATTTTCGCCCGGTCGATGGGCAGCCCGGTCCCCAGCTCTTCGTGGAGGAGGTTGATTTCCGGCTCCGGCGGGACGATCTCCTGCACCTCGCCTTCACCCCGGAATCCCTCGCCCTGCGAAACGGCCGCTGTCTCTGGACGGTGAGGGCGACGAATGAGCCGACCCGAACCCTGGCGCTTGAGCGGGTTCGGGGGCTCGTCCGGTACCAGGAGCCGGGGAGGCTCGATCTCGACGCCTTCACCGCCCGGTTCCACGGGCTGGATCTCCGGGTCGAGGGGCACCTGACCAACATGACCCGGATCCTTGAGATGGAATGGCCCGCGCGCCGTCCCGAGCCGGGGCAGCCGCCGCGGAAGGCCTCGGTCGAACGGTTCCTTCATTCCTTCGCCCGGGAGCTCGACCGGACCCGTGTGGGGGAGGGCTCCTCCCTTTCCCTCAAGCTCCAGGGGACGGGGGGTCTGACCAACAGCCTTCAGGCGGAGATGGAGTTCCTGCTTCCCTCGGTCGAGTCCCACTGGCTCGCCGCCACGAACGCCACGGTCTGGTGGCGGCTTTCCCCCCCGGCCACCAACGACGGGCCGTTTCAGGTCGCGTGGCATGTCGAGGGCCGGGCGTGCCTCACCCCCTGGGGGCAGGCCGAGCTCCTCTCGCTCCAGGGGGTGTTGGGGCAGCGGCTGGGGGAGACCCTCCCTTCGTCGGGGCAGCTCACCCTCCGGGCCATCGCCCCGGGGGTGGGCGGGGTCCGGGCGGCGCAGGTGGATCTGGCCGGCACGTTCCTGAAGCGTGGGGAGGGGACCCATCCGTACAGCACCGAGTTCCGCATTGAGACCGAGGGGCTGGAGCTCCGTGGATGGAAGAGCCGGCGCGACCGGGTGCAGGGCACGATCGATCTCTCCCCGGTTCACCTGACCCCGCTTGCGGGGCATCTGGCCCTCAGCACCCAGGAGGCGGAGACCGGTCGTGGGGGGGCGTCGAACCTCACCGTGCGGGTCGAGTTCCAGTCCCCGATCACCAACTCGTGGTGGGCCCCCCGGATCCCCGGCGGCCCCGAGTGGCGGCTCCGGGACCGGTGGTGGGAGGATCTGGCGCTTGCCACCCTCCATGGGGAGGTCGATACCACGGGGTTCACCACCGGCCCCCTGGCGATTCCCGCCGCGCACGTCGAGGCCCGCTGGGCGATGCCCGACCTGGAGCTCACCCGCCTCACCGCGCGTCTCAACCGGGGGGAGGTGGCGGCCACCGTGAGCCTCAACCTCACCAACCGTCACGCGATGGCCAGCGTGACAAACACCTCGGACATCCACCTGCTGAACCCGCTGTTCAAGACCAACACCCAGGCCTGGCTCGCCAAGTACGGGTGGAAGGAGCCCCCGTGGGTCCGCGCGGACGCGGAGATCACCCTCCCCCCGTGGAGCCACTTCCTGAGCCGTCTGGAGGCGACGAACACCGCCGCGCTCCCTCCCATCCCCTGGAAGGAGGAATCGCTTCCGAGTTTCCGCCTCCACGGGCGGATGCGGGTTGGCGAGGGGGATTACATGGGGGCGCAGTTTTCCAGCGCCGAGCTCAGCTTTCACGGAAGCAACCAGGTCTGGTTCCTCCCGGACATCATCGCCCACCGGCCCGAGGGGGAGGTGGAGCTCCAGCACCTCTCGAACGATGCCACGGGGGACTACTGGTTCCACATCCGGAGCGGGATCGATCCCGCCGCGATCCGCCCGCTGCTTTCCCCGGCCGCGCAGGAGGGGCTGAACCTCTTCGGGTTCGGCCAGGTGCCGTTTGTCGAAGGGGATGTCTGGGGGCGATGGAGGGTTCCCTCCCGACTCGGGGTCTCGGCCACGCTTCGGGCGACAAACCTCAGCTTTCGCGGCGAAACCGCCTCCCGCCTGGGGGTGGCGTCGCTCCGGTACACCAATCGGATGTTCATCGCCGGTCCGCTGGAGCTGGTCCGCCCCGAGGGGAGGGCCACGGTGGCCGAGGCCTGGTTCGACCTCGATGAGCAGAAGCTCCGCCTGACCAACGTCCTGAGCGCCGTGGAGCTCGGCCCGGTCTGTCGCGCCATCGGACCCAAGGTCGCGGAGACGATGCAGGACTATGAGTTTGCGATCCCCCCGCACGTCCGGATGGACGGGGTGGTGGACACCCTGAAACGGCGGAACGAGAACGACCTCCATTTCGACGTCGAGGCGCAGCAGTTCCACTGGAAGATTTTCAACCTCACCGGCGTCTCCACCCACCTCGACTGGGTGAACGACCGGCTCGACCTCCTCGGGTTCAAGTCCGACTTTTACCAGGGGGGAGCCATCGGGGATGCCCACTTCGACTTCGCGCGGGATCGCGGGACCGATTTCCGGTTCAACCTCAACGCCCGCGGAGTCGCCCTCTCCGACCTGATGGCCGACGTCTCCACGCGCTCCAACCGCCTCGACGGGCTGATGTCGTGCGACCTCGTGATCACGAACGCCAACACCCGGGACAAGTTCACCTGGAACGGCTACGGGCGCGGGGAGCTGACCAACGGCCTCATCTGGGACATCCCCGTGTTCGCCGTCATCTCGCCCGCCCTCAATGCCGTGATCCCGGGTCTCGGGAACAGCCGGGCCCGGCAGGCGACCGGCACCTTTGTGATCACCAACGGGGTGATTCGAACCGAGGACCTCGACATCCGGGCCACGGGGATGCGGATGAAGGGGGGCGGGACCGTCGACTTTGACAAACGGGTCAACGCCCGCCTGGAGGCCGAGCTCCTGAGGGACATGCCGGGCCTTGGGTTCCTGATCAGCAAGGTCCTCTATCCCATCACGAAGCTCTTTGAGTTCAAGATCACCGGCACCCTCGACAAGCCGAAGACGGACCAGCTCTACATGGTTCCCCGGATCCTGCTGGCCCCGTTCCACCCCATCCGCACCCTGAAGGAGATCCTTCCGGGGGACTCCAAGACCGAGCCCCGGAAGCCGGAGCCCGAGAAGCCGTGAGCGGCCATGCGCCGCGGGCGGGGGGCGGGGGAGGGTTTGAAAATGCTTTTTGGATCCCGGCCCGCTGCTGTAGGGTCGACGCATGATGGTCCTGGCACCCCGCGTTCATCCCGTCCCTGCCCGCGTCGCCCGGTGGGCCTGTGCGGTCCTGCTCTTCCTCGGCTCCGTGCTCCCCTCCCAGGCGGCGGTTGCGGCGATCCTCCCCCCGCGGATCGTGAAGGTTCTCCCCCACTGGCTCGACCGGGAAGGCCGGCACACCCTGGCTCCCAGTCTCCTGGAGCGGGATGCCTACCAGGCCGTCCTTCGGAAGGATCCCTCCCGTCGTGGAGGGCTCCGGTTTGACGTCCAGTGCCGGGCTCTCCCCTCGGACCCCCAGCTGACCCTCCGGATCGAGGCCCGCGGCACCCGCGACCGCAAGGCCACGCTCCTCAAGACCGAGAAGACCTTCGGCCCCCGGGAGCGCTCCCGCTCCTGGCAGCCGGTGACCCTCAGCCCGGAGCAGTTCAACACCCTTGGGGACCTGGTCGCCTGGAGGGCGACGCTCTGGAGCGGCGACAAGATGCTGGCCGAGGAAAAATCGTTCCTCTGGTAGGCGGGGGTCTATTTTCCCCCTTGGGACCCAACCCTGCCTCTGCTACAACCTTCACGCCCTATGCCTTGGCGAGTCCTCATCACCGCACAGGCGATGTCCAGCGCCGGACATGCCGCCACCGCCCGCCTCCGTGAGGCCGGGATGGAGCTGATCTTCCCCATCCGCCCCGGGACCCCGACGCCCCAGGAGCTGCCCGGCCTGCTCGAGGGGGTCGATGCCGTCCTGGCCAGCGTGGAGAAGTACACGGAGGAGGTGTTCAGCCTTCCCCAGTCGCAGTCCCTCAAGCTGATTTCCCGCTGGGGAGTCGGCTACGACTCAATCGACATCCCGGCGGCCACCCGCTCCGGGGTCCTGGTGGCCTACACCCCCAGGCTGCTGGACGAGACGGTGGCGGACTATGCGTTCTCCCTGCTTTGCGCCCTGGCGCGCCGGGTCTACGTCGGCCATCTCGAGATGACCCAGGGGAACTGGATTCCCACCTGGGGCCACAACATCCACGAGAAGACCCTCGGCCTGATCGGGTGCGGGCGAATCGGAATGGCGATGGCCCGGCGCGGGATCGGGTTCGGGATGCGGCTCATCGCCTACGATCCCAAGCCGTCGCCGGAGGCGATCCGCGCTGGAATCGAGTTCGTCCCCCTCGACCAGCTGCTCTCCGAGTCCCATTTCGTCTCCATCCATGCCGCCCTCACCCCTCAGACCCGCGGGCTGGTTGGGGCGGATCAGCTGCGGCGGATGAAGCCCAATGCCTATCTGATCAATACCTCGCGCGGTCCGTTGGTCGATGAGGTCGCCCTGGGCAAGGCCCTCACAGAAGGGGTCATCGCGGGGGCCGCCCTCGATGTCTTCGCCACGGAGCCGCTTCCGAAGGAGAGCCCCCTGCGGGGGCTCCCCAACCTGCTGCTCACCCCGCACCAGGCCTCGTTCACCCGGGAGACCGGGGCCGCGGTCAGCGAGGCCGCTGCCCAGGCCATCATCGACGCGTTCAACGGCAAGCGTCCCAAGTGCCTGGTGGATGAGTCGGTGCTCAACTCCCCCTCCATCCGGACGCTTCTCACCCTGATCTGAGCTCCCTGAACCGTTTCCCCCACCCTCCTTCCAGCCCGCGATGAAAAAAAACACCGTCAAAGCGAAACTCAAACGGGGTGAGCCAAGCCTCGGCACCTGGCTCAACATCCCGGACCCGACGGTGAGCTGCTTCATGACACGCGTCGGTTTCGACTGGCTGACCGTGGAGCTGGAGCACTCCCCAACCACCCTTGAGCACGCCACGGTCATGATGTCGATGGTCGCGGGCAACGGGCTCATCCCGCTGGTTCGCATCGCCACCAACTCCCCCGTGAACATCAAGCAGGTGCTCGACTGCGGCGCCTATGGGGTGATCGTCCCGATGGTCAACTCGGCCGAGGAGGCGAAGGCCGTGGTGGCTGCCGCCCGGTACGCCCCCGAGGGAGCGCGCACGATTGGGGGACAGCTCCACGCGGCGAATTTTGACACCGACTCGGCCACCTACTACGCCCGCGCCAACGAGGAGGTGCTGGTGATCGTCATGGCCGAGCACGTCGATGCGATCGAGCGGGCTGAGGAGATCCTCAGCGTTCCCGGGATCGACGTCGTGTTCATCGGGCCGAACGATCTCACGAAGTCGATGGGGCTCGCCCCGTCGTTCGAAACCGAGGATCCGCGGTTCGTGCATGCCGTTGACCACATCCTCAAGACCGCCCGGAAACATGGGGTGGTGCCCGGGATCCATGTCGGGGATGCGGCCATGGCGAAGCGGCGGATCGCCCAGGGGTTTCAGTTCGTCGCCGTCGCGAGCGATGCCGGGATGCTCATCTCGAAAGCCTCCGAGGTGGCACGCGACCTCAACCTCAACGCCGGTCGAGGGCCGCTGGCCAAGTACTGAGGAACCTGCTCCATGGGCACCCCCGCCGCCGGCTCCCCCCGCCCCCGGATTGTCATCCTGGACGGGCACACCCTGAACCCCGGCGACCAGAGCTGGTCGGGCCTCGAGGCGCTGGGGGATTGCCAGGTCCATGCCCGAAGCGCCCCGCACGAGGTCGTCGACCGCTGCCGGGGCGCCGCCGTGGTGATCACCAACAAGGTCCCCCTCTCCCGGGCGACCCTGGAGCAGCTTCCCGACCTGCGATGCATCGGAGTCACCGCCACGGGATACAACATCGTCGATGTTGCCGCGGCGCGGGAGCGTGGCATCCCCGTGACCAATGTTCCCACCTACGGGACGCGATCGGTCGCCCAGTTCACCCTGGCGCTCATCCTGGAGCTCGCTCATCGGGTCGGGATGCATGCCGACTCGGTCCGGGCTGGCGATTGGTCCCGGTGCCCGGACTTCTGCTACTGGAAGTCCCCCCTGGTGGAGCTCGAGGGGATGACCCTTGGAATCGTCGGGTTTGGGCGGATCGGCCGCGCGGTCGCCGACCTCGGCCTCGCTCTCGGAATGCGGGTCCTGGCCTCGGGGCGATCCGGAACCCCGGCTGTGCCCGACACGACGGGGGTGCGCCGCACGGACCTGGCCACCCTCTTCCGTGAGAGCGACGTCCTGAGCCTCCATTGCCCGCTGACCGAGGAGACGCGTCATCTCGTGAGCCGGGAGCGGCTGGCGTTGATGAAGCCCGGCGCGTGGCTGATCAACACGAGCCGCGGCCCGCTGGTGGACGAGGCCGCGCTGGCGGAGGCCCTCAACGGCGGGCGTCTCGGTGCGGCTGCCGTGGATGTCCTCTCGGTCGAGCCTCCCGACCCCGGCAACCCGCTGCTGCAGGCCCGGAACTGCCTCGTCACACCGCATCAGGCGTGGGCCTCGCTGGCGGCGCGGAAGCGGCTCATGGCCGTCGCGGTCGAAAACGTCCGCGCCTTCCTGGCCGGCGAGCCCGTGAACGTCGTCAACCGGTGAAGCTGCTCGTCACCGGCTCGGGCGGGTTCGTGGGTGCCCCCCTCGTCCAGGCGCTGCGAGCCGACGGGCACGAGGTTCGTCGACTGGTGCGGGACCCGGCGCGATGCCGGGCTGGCGAGGCCCATCTCTGGGATCCCGAACGGGGGGAGATCGATCCCTCGGCGTTCACCGGAGTCGAGGGGGTGATCCATCTGGCCGGGGAGAACATCGCTTCAGGGCGGTGGACGGAGGCGCGGCTCTCCCGGATCCGCCTCAGCCGTGTCCGGGGGACGCGACTCCTGGCTGAGGGGATCGCCCGGCTCCCCTCCCCTCCCCGCGTGTTTGTCTCGGCTTCGGCAACGGGGTTTTACGGCGACCGGGGAGAGGCGTGGGTCGATGAGGCCTCGCCCGCCGGGACCGGTCTTCTGGCGGGCATCTGCGTTGAGTGGGAGGAGGC